>DATGFU010000674.1:0-5363 GCA_035308865.1 Allostellaceae bacterium
CGACATCGATCCGCGCGTGCCCTTCGCCGTGTCGGCGCTGACGCTGCTGGCGACGACGGCGGGGCTGATAGCGGTGGAGCGCCGGCTTGGGGACGGCGGCGAGACGGCCGGGGCCAAGGCGGCGCCGGCGGGCGTGGAGCCGCGCGTGGTGCTGTTCTTCGCGGGAAGCGTGCTGCTCGCGCTCGGCTTCCAGGTTCATTTCAACCTGAACTCGAGCGGGCAGTATCTGCGCTTCGCCGGGCCGGCGGCACTGCAGGTCCTGATGCCGGTGTTCTGGATCGGGTTCAACCTGCTGATGTTCCCGGGCGCGGCGCTGGCGCGGCGGCTGGGTGCGCTGCCGGTGATGGCGGGGGCGGCGGCGCTGGGCGTGGCGGGGATGGCGGCGGCGGGGCTGGCCGGGAACCTGCCGGTGCTGGTGGCGGCGCAGTTCGTGGCCGGCGGCGCCTGGGGCGGCGCGCTGATGGCGGGGTTCGCCGGCAGCATGGGGTTCGGCCACACCGGGCGCGAGGGGCTGATGGTGGGGGCGCTGTCGAGCCTGCTGGCGGTGGCGGCGCTGCTGCGGATCGCCACGGCGGCGGCGGGGGCCGGGGCGGCGGCGGACGTGCTGACCTGGCTGCCGCCGGGGCTGTGGGCGATCGGCGGGGTCGCGGTGCTGGCGGCGGGGCGGCGCGCCGTGCCGCGGGTCGCCTGAAGGACGCGCGTCACCGTCATTGCGAGCGGAGCGAAGCAATCCAGGGCACGGTCTCGAACCCCTGGATTGCTTCGTCGCGATGCTCCTCGCATTGACGATTACACGCGATCCGCAGATGGGCGCAGATATGCCGGTGTTATCGGCGGTCATCTGCGTCATCTGCGGATCATGATTCTGGCTACGCGAACTCCTCGCGGCGGTAGCCTTGGGCGTAGAGGAGGGCGGTGAGGTCGGCGTGGTCGATGCGCCAGCGGGCGCGAGCGGCGAGCGCGGGCTTGGCGCGGAAGGCGATGCCGAGGCCGGCGGCGAGGATCATGTCGGTGTCGTTGGCGCCGTCGCCGACGGCGAGGCAGTCGGCCAGCGCGATGCCGCGGTCGGCGGCGATGTGGACGAGGGCGGCGGATTTCGCCGGGCGGCCGAGGATCGGCTCGACTACCGTGCCGGCGAGGCGGCCGTGCTCGATCACGAGGTCGTTCGCCACGTCGAGGTCGAGCCCGAGCGCGGCGCGCACCCGGCGGGTGAAGAAGCGGAACCCGCCGGAGACCGTGACGGTGAGCGCGCCGTGCGCCTTCATGGTGGCGACGAGCGCGGCGGCGCCGGGCATCAGCGCGATCCGGGCGGCGGCTTCCTCCAGCTTCCTGACGCTCATGCCCTTGAGGAGGGCGACGCGCTCGCGCAGCGCGCCGGCGAAATCGAGCTCGCCGTTCATGGCGCGGGCGGTGATGGCGGCGATCGCCTCGCCGTGGCCGGCGAGGGCGCCCAGCTCGTCCAGCATCTCGTTGCGGATGAGGGTCGATTCCATGTCGGCCATGAGGAGGCGCTTACGGCGGTGGGCCTGCGGCTGGGCGACGACGTCGACGGCGATGGTGCCGAGGGCGGCGCGGGCGGCGGCGTCGGCCTGGTCGGGGTCGAGGTCCTCGAAGGGGATGTCGCAGGCCTCCTCCGGCGACAGCCAGTCGACGGGGCCGGTGCCGGCGCCGAGGCGGCGCAGCGCGGCACGCACGGCATCCGCGGCGGCCGGGTCGAGCGGGGCCGCTTGCGTGCCGACGAGGGTGACGACATGGTCCAGCATGTGCGGGGGTTATCCTGTGGCGGGCGAGGGGAGGCAAGGGTGGATGCGGGGGTGCAGAGGAGGGATCGCACCATCGCCGGCTTGGCCCACCTCACCCTGTCCCTCTCCCCCCTGAAGGGCGGAGAGGGGACGCTCGGCGCCGCTGCAGACTCTCCTCTCCGCCCTCGGGGGCGGAGAGGCAGGGTGAGGTGGGGGTGTGAGGGGGATGGGCCATGACCGCCTGCCTCGTCATCGCGGGGGTGACGGCGAGCGGGAAGTCGGGGCTGGCGCTGGCGCTGGCGGAACGGCTGGGCGGCACCGTCATCAATGCGGATTCGATGCAGATCTACCGCGATCTCGACGTGCTGACGGCGCGGCCGGGGGCGGAAGCGATGGCGGCGGCGCCGCACCGGCTCTACGGGGTGCTGGACGGGGCGGAATTGTGCTCTGCGGCGCGCTGGGCGGGGCTGGCGAAGGCGGAGGTCGCGGAAGCGGTCGCGGGCGGCAGGGTGCCGATATTGTGCGGCGGGACGGGGCTCTATCTGCGGACGCTGCTGCACGGGATCGCGTCGGTGCCGGCGATCCCGGACACGGTGCGGGCAGAGGCGCGGGCGCTGCATGCGGAGATCGGCG
Source organism: Allostellaceae bacterium (assembly GCA_035308865.1). Taxonomy (GTDB): domain Bacteria; phylum Pseudomonadota; class Alphaproteobacteria; order ATCC43930; family CGMCC-115725; genus DATGFU01. Next base: position 2,376 of record DATGFU010000674.1, read on the forward strand.
GGGCGGCGTTCCGGGCGGCGCTGGCAAGGCTCGATCCCGCGGCGGCGGGGCGGCTGGCGGAGGGCGACAGCCAGCGGCTGATCCGGGCATACGAGGTGGCGGCGGCGACCGGGACGACGCTGGGCGACTGGCAGAAGCGGGCGGCCGAGGGCGCGCTCGGGCGGCCGATCCGGGCCTATGCGCTGCTGCCGCCGCGCGACGAGGTCCATGGCGCGATCGACGCGCGGGTGTCGCGCATGGTCGCGGCGGGGGCGCTGGAGGAGGTGCGGCGCCTGGTGGCGCGCGGGCTCGACCCGGCGCTGCCGGTGATGAAGGCGGTGGGGGTGCGGGAACTCGCGTCGCACCTGCGCGGGGAGACGTCGCTGGCGGAAGCGATCGAGGCGGTGCGGCAGGCGACGCGGCGTTACGCCAAGCGGCAATACACCTGGTTCCGCCACCAGCTTCCCGAGGCCGAACCCATCGCCGCGCAATTTTCGGAAAGGAATGCAGGTCTGCTTTGTCAGAAAATATGCAATAGCGCTTGACGAGGCCGGACACCGCCCATAGTTTCGCCGCTCTTTTGCAGTGCGGGAAAGCCATGTCGAGCGTGTGGGACCAGGCGGATCGGCGAGCTTCTGTCGTCATGCCCGGACTTGTTCCGGGCATCCACGTCGGGCGGCGGCGCGTCGGCCCGACGTGGATGGCCGGGACGAGCCCGGCCATGACGTTGAAGGCGAAGAGGGTGTCGCCAGCATGAGCACCCAGGAGAAGCGCCTCAGCGGGGCGGAGATCGTGCTGAAGGCGCTGGTCGACCAGGGGGTCGAGGTGATCTTCGGCTATCCGGGCGGCGCGGTGCTGCCGCTCTACGACGCGCTCTACCAGCAGAACCGGCTCAGGCACATCCTGGTGCGGCACGAGCAGGCGGCGGTGCATGCGGCGGAGGGCTACGCGCGGTCGACCGGCAAGGTCGGCGTGGTGCTGGTGACGAGCGGGCCGGGGGCGACCAACGCGGTGACGGGCCTGACCGACGCGCTGATGGATTCGGTGCCGGTGGTGTGCCTGACCGGCCAGGTGCCGACGCATCTCATCGGCAACGACGCGTTCCAGGAGGCCGACACCACCGGCATCACGCGGCCCTGCACCAAGCACAACTACCTGGTCAAGGATCCGGAGAAGCTGGCGCGCACGCTGCACGAGGCGTTCTACGTGGCGCGCAGCGGCCGGCCCGGCCCGGTGGTGGTGGATCTGCCGAAGGACGTGCTGTTCGCCGAGGCGCCCTACACGCCGCCGGAAAGCGTCAGCCACCGGACATACCGGCCGAAGCTCGACCCCGATCCGGCGGCGATCGCGCAGGCGGTCGAGATGCTGGCGGCGGCCAAGCGGCCGATCATCTATGCCGGCGGCGGGGTCATCAACTCGGGGCCGGAGGCGAGCGTGCTCTTGGCCGAGCTGGTGCGGCGCACCGGCTTTCCCTGCACGCTGACGCTGATGGGGCTGGGGGCGCTGCCGGCCTCGGACCGGCGGTTCCTCGGCATGGTCGGCATGCACGGGACCTTCGAGGCGAACCATGCCATGCACGACTGCGACGTCATGCTGTGCGTGGGCGCAAGGTTCGACGACCGGGTGACCGGGCGGCTCAACGCCTTCTCGCCGGGCTCGAAGAAGATCCACATCGATGTCGACCCGTCCTCGATCAACAAGAACGTGCGGGTGGATCTCGCCGTGGTGGGCGATGCCGGGCGGGTGCTGGCGGCGCTGATAAAGCGCTGGATCGAGGTCGCGGCGAAGCCGGACGCCCAGGCGCTGGCGCGCTGGTGGGCGCAGATCGACACCTGGCGGGCGCGCGACTGCCTCGCCTACGAGCACACCGACCGGGTGATCAAGCCGCAATACGCGCTGGAGCGGCTGCGGGCGCTGACCCGGGGCCGCGACCTCTACGTCACCACCGAGGTCGGCCAGCACCAGATGTGGGCGGCGCAGTTCCTGCCCTTCGAGCAGCCCAACCGCTGGCTGACCTCGGGCGGGCTCGGCACGATGGGCTACGGGCTGCCGGCGGCGATCGGCGTGCAGATCGCGCATCCCGAGGCGCTGGTCATCGACGTGGCCGGCGAGGCCTCGATCCTGATGAACATCCAGGAGATGTCGACGGCGTGCCAGTACCGGCTGCCGGTCAAGATCTTCATCCTGAACAACGAGTACATGGGCATGGTGCGGCAGTGGCAGGAGCTGATCCACGGCGGCCGCTATGCCGAGAGCTACACCGCGGCGCTGCCGGATTTCGTGAAGCTGGCCGAGAGCTTCCATGCGACGGGGCTGCGGGCGACGCGGGTCGACGAGCTGGACGGGGTGATCCAGCGGATGATCGAGACGCCGGGCCCGGTGATCGTCGACGTGGCGGTGGACAAGATGGAGAACTGCTTCCCGATGATCCCCTCGGGGGCCGCGCACAACCAGATGCTGCTCGGCCCCGCCGATAAGCCCGGCGGCGGCGCCGTCTCCGAGGAAGGGATGGTGCTGGTGTGATGAGCCGCGAGCGCCAACCCCGCCCCCAGCCTCCTTCGGCAAGGCTGCCGGATGCTCGCTTCGGCGCCTCAGCCCCCTCTCCGCCCCCGGGGGCGGAGAGGGCCGGGGTGAGGTGGGGGAATCTCCAGTACCTGACGCAAGATCTCGATCACGCCGTCGAGGTTGTCGATGATCTCATTGTTCCAGAAGCGGATCACGCGATAGCCGTGAGCGGCCAGCTCGGCGGTGCGCGCCGCGTCGGTCTCCCGATGAGAGGCGTGCTGGCCGCCGTCGAGCTCGATCGCCAGCTTCAGCGCGGGACAGGCGAAGTCGACGATACGCCGGCCGACCGGATGCTGCCGCCGGAACTTCCACGGCAGGGCGCTCGTCCGGAGGGCCAGCCAGAAGCGCTTTTCGACGTCGGTGGCGTCGCGGCGAAGCCGGCGTGCCAGCGGCGTTGGGCGTCGTGCAGCCATCGTCTCCCCACCTCACCCCGACCCTCTCCGC
>DATGFU010000675.1:0-5798 GCA_035308865.1 Allostellaceae bacterium
CGACGTCGCCTTCGTAGACTGGTACGTATGCCATTCCCATGGAGTCCTTCTTCGGCACCGGCGAGGTATCGGGAAGGCCCATCGGGTTGCGGTAATAGAGAATCTTACCTTTGCCTTCGGTAGGTTGAGAGCCGGCGAAAGCCGCTTGTGCCCCCGAGAACGGCGCCACCTCGGGATCGGTGTAGACCGGCAGATAGTCACGGCCCTGTGCGTCCTTCTTCGGCGTCGCCGAATAGAAGGGTTTGCTGGAAGGGTCCTGGTAGTAGAGCGGCGTTTGGGCTGGCGTCGACGCTTGCTGGGCAACTGCCGACGCAGCGATGCCGGCCGTGAGAGTGCCGACTATGAACGAACGGAACGCGTTCATAGGTCGCCTCCAATCAGGCGCTCAATAGCGGCGAGCTTGCGCTGGGCGTCGAATTCGGCCGAAAGAAGCTGCAGCCTGAGATCCGCCAGATCATGTTCGGCCATGAGCACGTCAGTGAGCTGGGTTTTTCCAGCGGCGTAAGAGGCAATCCCGGAACGGACGAGCGCCTCGCTCTTGGGGAGCAACTGAGTCCTGATCAGATCGGCCGTCGAGCGACTGGACGATAGGCTTGCCACAGCCTCGGCCAGGTCTCCCTCGATCTGCTGTTCGAGCGCCTGCTGCCGAGCGCGGGCCGCCCCAAGTTTCGCCGCGGCCTCGTGCTCCTGAGCCGAATGGAGTCCGAATTGCAGCGGTACTTTCAGACCGATCGCGGCCATGTAGCCGTTGGGACCATTGCCCGTCCGATCAATCGCGCCGGCGCTGACCGTGATGTCGGGATACCAGCTTTTTTCGGCGAGGCGGCGATTGCTATCAGCCCCGGCAATGATCGCCGAATTGGACTGAAGTGCCGGGCTGGTCGCGCGCGCGCGATCCAGCAAAGCGGCCGGAACAAGTGCATCTCCGGGTGGGAGGCGCCTCGACCGCTCTGGCTCGGCCAAGGGTGCGTTGATTGGACGTACGAGCAAAGCATTCAGGCGGCCCTTGGCGGCGCGCCAGGAAGCATCCAGGCGGGCGATCTCGGTTTCGATGCGAGCACTCTCGACCTCCGCTTTGAAGATCTCCTGCTGCGTGCCGCGATTTTGCGAGTATCGATCGCGAGCGAGCTTCGCGATGTCGTGAACGACGCCATGCAGGTCGTGGGTCGTCCGGATCGCGTGGTCCGTCTGGTAATATTGGGCGAATGCGACCTTGACCTTCTCGATTAGGTCGGCCTCCGCGGAGCGGCTCTCGGCCGCCATTTGGTCGACCTCGGCGCGGGCAGCTTCCTGCTTGAGATCGCGCTTGCCCCAGAGCGGGATCTCCTGCTCGACGCTGTAGATCATCTTGTTCTGACGCGGCCCTGTGGTGCGGTCGATCTCGTCCGACGTGACGCGGAGCGTCGGATCGTCCCAAGATCCTGCAATGTCGACCCTGGCCTGGGCCGCCTCGGTTTCGAGCGCGCGAGCGGCGAGCTCCGGGCTGAGGCGACGGGCAATAGCGAGCACGGTCTCCACGGTCGCCCCAGGCAAAGCATCGGGGGCGTTCTGTGCGGTAGCCGGAGCTGCCGCCAAGAGGAGGATGAGGCCGAGCGGCAACAGGCGCCCGGGCGAATGCCCGGGACGCCGTCCAGTTGCCGCCGGCGCACGCGGGCGCCGGGCCATCTCACTTGGCCGCGGTGTAGTCGATGGAACCCTTCACGGTTTCCGTCTCGCCCTGGACCTTGGCGGCGATCGTCAGGGCCCACTTCCCGGCCATGCCGTTTTCCGTCTGGAACCGGTAGACACCATTCTCATCGGTCTTGGGCGACGTCACCTTGCCCGGCATCTCGGCCATTCCGGAGGGGCCCATGTCGGTCTTTGACTCGAAGATCACGGCGCCAGCAACGGGCTTCCCGTCCGGCACGTGGACCAGCCGGACGCTGACTTCATTTTTCCCGGCACCGGCCGGCTTCGCTGACACGAGCTCGAACTTGTACTCGTTGGCGGCAGCCCAACTCGAGACGGGCGCAGACGAAAGGACCATGGCGAGTGCGATCGCCGCAGTGATGCGGTGGATGAACATGTTTTATCCTTCGTAGCCGTCCGCAATGAGCGCACGGCGAATTGCCAAAATGGGAAGCTGTAGCGCGCAGCACTCAGCTCGGCCCGATGTCGAACCCGTGCAGCAGCAGCTCAGCGCACGCCAATGCGGCGTCGACCTGCTGCGCACGAGATGCCGGCCGCAGAGCGGCGCGGCTTTGGCTTAGGCGCGAAGGATGGGGGGGAAGAGTTCGGGCCGGATAGTCCGACCGGCCAGTGCTACGTCAAAGACGGCGTAGCTGAGGACGCCCCACTCAAACGGTGTCGCAGCCGAGAGGGGTGCCGTAGGAAGGCCGATGATCGTAGCGCAGCCCATGTTGTCTATGCAGGCGGGGGTCATCCCCTTACACGGCGCCGCTGGATGGTCGCAGTTGCTCATATCCATGCCTGCCATCGACAGGTCCGACGCCATAGCGGGCGCATGCGGAACCACCTGCAGCGTCATCACGAGGACGACGGCAAATGATAGCAGGTAGGTCGCGATCCGCTTAAGCATGGCGGGAGGAACATACGGTTCCAGACAATAATCTTCAAGGTTTAGAGTCGATAGGGTCTGATTGCCTGCTGGCGATGCCAAACCTTACTCAGGCCGAAGGGCCGACGCGGCAACGTTGCACGCCCCCTGAGTTGTTATGCTGGCCGCGCTCCTTGTCTGGGCGGGCGCCAGTGTCAACGTCGCTATCGACGGGCGCGGAATACGTCTATAGCTCGGACATCATTGCTTCAGAGGGACGGTCCGCCTCGCCTCCGCCCAAGCGTCCAGGAGATCGTGTCACCTCGGACCATTCCCTCGACGGGCTTGCCGAGATTGCGCTCGAGCACGGGCCGCCACGGAACCAGGGTGAACTCGCGGCTTTTCTCTATCAGTGCGAAGCGGCCGCTCGCGAGGTCGATCCGCCGGCGATACACGCCCGCAACTCGCTCTCCGGGCCGTGGCTCTGCGTATGCGAGCCCGAGCTCACCAGAGAGCTGCGTCGCGACACGCGCCAATTCCCGGCGGCGGAGGACCACGAGGAAGTCGCGGCGATAGATAGTGCGGTTCTGCTCCTCGCGGGCCAGCCCCTGCTCCACCAGCCACTGGCGCCGCTGCGTGAGTGCCGCACGAACTTCGTGGCCGAAGCCGGCGTCCCGTGCCGCGACGGGTACTTCCGCCGCCAAGTCATGGTCGAGCCACGTCGCTCCCTCAGTGGCGAGCTGCCTGGCGAGCGGTAGGGCAGACAGGGTTTCGACCGTGACTGGCTGCGTCCGCGCCTGGCCTCGCTCATAGGCGGCGGCGCGTTCCAGATGATCCGGTGCGATTAGCCAGGTGCCATCCGGATGCCGCTCGACACCCGCCCGCGCCCGCCGCATCGCTTCCAGCCGCCTTACATGCGTCTCGGCAAATTCTTGTGAGGCGGTTGTGTCATGTCGGAGGTGAAGATCGACGGAATAGTACCCTTGATTTGCCGAAGCGATTTCGGCGACGGCGCGGTCGACAGCGCGCGGTTCGATCGAGCGCGGCGAAACAGCGATAATTGCGCCTTCCGGCGTCGGCTCTGTGGCGTCACCGCGGCCAATGCCAATCCAATGAGTGCGACCGTCGATGCCGTCGACGATGAGATAATGCTGGTCCTGTATCTCATCGGAAAGGCCCCGCGCAACGACCCGGCCAACGAGACGCGGCGGAACATTCTTGTCGGTGGGATCATAGATCGCATACTCGGCGGCACCGCGCGTGCGCCCTTCCCGCGCCATCTCACGGTGCAGGGCCTTGATGATGTCGCCGCGCTCACCCAGCCGGCGCAGCGTCGGTTCCATCTCGGGCGACAATTGCCAGGAACCCGGTTCGCGCTCTTCGGCCAGGTCGAGCCGTTCGAGCGTGCGGAGCCGTCCCATGCGCAGCGCGTGCTGAAACCGCGCATCCTCGCTCGCCGACGGCGCCAATGCTGCAACCTCCAGCCGCCCCGATTCATCGGCCGCTCGCTGGAGGCTCCGGTCGATGGTCGTAAAGCGCTCCTGGCTGACTTCGTTGGTGAGCCGCTCTTCGATATCACGATCGGTTCGCGGGCCGAGATCGAGCGACACAAGCTCGGAGGCTCGTTCGCGCAGTCCATGGGTCAGGTATTCGCGGGCAATGACGAGATCGCGGCCGGTCTCGTCCTTGCCGCGAATGACGATGTGGGTGTGGGGATGGCCGGTGTTGTAGTGGTCGACGGCGACCCATTCGAGCTTGGTCCCGAGATCCTGCTCGGCGCGCTGCATCAATCGTCGCGTCAGGTCTTTCAGGTCGTCGTACTCGGCACCGTCCTCGGGTGTCACGATGAAGCGGAACTGGTGACGATCACCGTCCGACGGCTCGAGGAATGCCTTGCCGTCGGTCCGGTCGCGCTCGGAGTCATAGAGCTCGCCGGGGCGGCCCTCGCGGGTGACGCCGTCGCGCTGGATGTAGCGGAGGTGGACGCGAGCCGCGTCGAGCCCCTTTCCGGCCATCTTGACGATGCGGGTCTTGACCACGACGCGGCGCGCTCGGAAAGCGGCGTAGCGATCCCGGCTCGCCAGCACGCGGCCGACGCCCGCGCCGCGACCGATGCGGTTGCCCTGGAATCCGCTCTTGGGTCTCGGGCTTCCCCCGCGTGGACGGCCGCCGGCCAACGCGATGGCCCGGAGCACGCGTTGCAGGTAGCGCTTCGCGCGCTTGCTGGACCCGCGAGAGCGGATGCGGCCGAGCCGGGGAATGATTTCGTCGTCGTCATGCGCCATGGTCGATCCGAGCGCCTCGCATCGGTGTGTCCAAGACACGAGAAGGGGCATCCCTTGGGATTCGGCAATCCGGCGCTACGAAGATCGCGGCGGCACAATGGCTTGGTGCCGAGATGGCGCCATCCCGCCAGGGCATAGCGCCATCAAAAACGATGTGCAGACAAAGACTTGGACGGCCCTTGGCGCCGTCCCTTTCATCTTGCCCTCCCGAAATCCGACTCATCTTCTGGTCTCGCTCATATCCGCGCGCCCCATCATCCCTGATGTGTTCGAAGGGAGACGCCTTACCGACCAGGAGCAAATGCACTGAATTTGCCGGCTCTTGGCTGCTTGCTTCTCTGGGTCGAAGGCCCATTCATGGTCTCTCCCCGGCATCGATTAGGGTGCCGCGCGAACTCGCGAGCGGCACGAAAAGACCACCCGAGGCGGGGCTGTTACGGGGTGAATCGAGGGCGGAAAAATGCCGGTCGACCGGACCAATTGAGGCTCGATATGCGGTCCCGAATGCGGTTCCGAGCGGGAAGAAAAGTCCATTCTGCGAGGTAGACGCGACGGTTCGAGGAGCACCTCCCGTGAGGCCGGCAGCGGCGTCGGTATGCTGGGCGATGATCACCTCGAGGAGGTCCGGGGCGATCGTCAGCAGGTAGTGTACCGTCTCTTCCGGGAGGGGAACGCCGCGTTGCAGGTAGTCATCGAAACGCGTCGGGCCGGCATTGTAAGCGGCGAAGAATCCGGGATAACCGTAGCGGTCGTACATCGCGCGCAGATAGGCCGTGCCCGCGAGGATGTTGTCCCTCGGGTCATAGGGATCGGCTCCCAGCCCATAGCGAAGCCGCATCGCCGCATAGGTCTCGGGCATCACCTGCATGAGACCCATGGCACCGGCCGGAGACGTAATCGGCCGGTCATCGAGGACCGTCTGGCCCGCGCTTTCCGCTGCCATCACCGCGCGGATCCAGGATTCCGGAATGGCGAAA
>DATGFU010000676.1:0-3248 GCA_035308865.1 Allostellaceae bacterium
CGCATGCCGCGAGCGCGGCTTCGATCTCGCCGAGCTCGACGCGCATGCCGCGGATCTTGACCTGGAAGTCGATCCGTCCGACGAACTCCAAGGTCCCGTCCGTCCGCCAGCGCGCCAGATCGCCCGTCCGATAAAGCCGCGCCCCCGGCACGCCCGAGAACGGATCAGCGATGAACTTCTCCGCCGTCAGCCCCGACCGACCGAGATAGCCGCGCGAGATTCCGGCGCCGCCGATGATCAACTCTCCGGGCACACCCAAAGGTGCTGGTTCCAAACGCTCATCGACGACGTAAACTCTTGTGTCGAGGATCGGATGTCCCAACGGTAACGAAGTGGCCTCCAAGCATAGCTGGTCTATATCGCCGAGAACGGAAAATGTCGTCGCCTCCGTGGGACCGTAGGCGTGCACAATTTTGCACTGTTTTTTAGACAAGAGCTCATTGCGAACAACTCTCAGATCGACTGCCTCACCACCAAAGATCAGCAAGCGTGGAGGGTCGAGGCCCACCTCATTGGCGATCATTTCGAAAATCTTCGTTGTCAGAAAAACAACGGCGGGCCTCGCACTCGCGAAAAACTGGGACAGCTGACTAGCGCTGATCAGGCGGCCGGCTTGCAGGGCAATGGATCCTCCGAAAGCTAGAGGCACCCAAATTTCGAAGGTTATCGCATCGAAACTCACATCTGAGATGTGCGCAAAGCGCCCTTCTCGCCACCGGCGGAACCTGCCTTCGTGCACAAGGCGCATGATATTCCCATGCGCGACCATAACACCCTTCGGCTTGCCGGTGGACCCGGAGGTGTAGATGACATAAGCGAGGTTGTCGGGGGTCGGCGCCGCGCGTCGTTCGGCTGGGCGGATTGGCGCATTGGACTGCCGGGCCAGCGTCACCGTTGTCGTGAGATCGTCGAGCGGCAGCGCCGCGGCACCTGCCGGCCTGACCGCCAGGGCCGTGCTGGTTAGCACCAGTTTCGCCCCGGCGTCGTCCAGCATGAAGCCGAGGCGCTCTTCGGGATAGTCGGGATCGAGCGGGAGATAGGCGCCCCCCGCCTTCCAGATTGCGAGGAGCGCGATAATCAGCTCGGCGGAGCGTTCGAGGCAGACGCCGACCACGGTCTCCGGACCGACGCCCATCTGGATCAGATGGCGGGCCAACCGGTTCGAGGCGGCGTCGAGTTCGCCGTAGCTGAGCGTGCGCTCGCCCTCGATCACGGCCGGGTTCTCCGGCGCGCGGGCTGCCTGTTCGACGAACAGATCCACCGCCGTCTTGTCGCGGGGATAATCGACGCTGGTGTCGTTGAAGGTCTCGACCAACAGCCTGCGTTCGGCGGCGTCCAGCAGCGGCAGATCGGCCAACGCGGTCTCAGGGGCGGCGGCCGCGGCGTCGAGCAGCCGAACCAACATCGCCGCCAACCGCTCCGCCGTCGACCGGTCGAACAGCTGCGCGGCGTAGCTGAGCGCGCCGGCGAGCCCAGCTTCGGTCTCGGAGAGATCCAGATTGAGCTCGAACTGCGCGGTTTGGCCCTCTCCGTCGAACGCCTGGACCTCGACCCCGTCGAGCGTGAGCGCCGCGGCGGCGTCGGGCGTGTTCTGCAGCACGCACATCACCTGCAGGAGCGGCTGATGGCTGAGGCTACGCGCCGGCTGAGCCGCCTCCACCACCGCTTCGAACGGAGTGGCTTGGTGCTCGAAGGCGTCGAGCGCCACCACCCTGGCGGCCCGCAAGTGCTCTCGGAACGAGACGAGAGGATCCACCTGGTGTCTGAGCGCCACGGTGTTGACGAAGAAGCCGGCCAGCAGCTCCAGCTCCGCCCGCGGCCGGCCAGCTACTGCCGTGCCGATCACCAGATCCTCGTCGCCGCCGACCCGGTGCAGAAGCGCGGCGAAAGCCGCCTCCAGCGCCATGAACAGCGTCGCGCTTTCGCTCTGCGCCAGCACCTTGAGCGCCACGGTCGTGGCTTTGGAGATCGCGATCGGAACTGAGCCGCCGCGATAGTCGGCCTGGCGGCCGCGGGGCCGGTCGAACGGCAGGCTGATGGCTTGTGACGCGCCCGCGAGCGTCTCGCGCCACCAGGCGGTCTCCTCGGCCAGCCGCTCGCTCGACAGCGCCTGCCGCTGCCAGGCGGCGTAGTCGGCGTACTGTACCGAGAGTTCCGGCAACGCCGCGGGCGCGCCGCCCAGGCACTCGCGGTAGAGCGCCGAGACCTCCCGCAGCAATAGCCCCACCGACCAGCCGTCCAGCACCGTATGGTGCCCGCCTACAACCAGCACATGATCGGTCTCCGACGCGCTCAGAAGCGTCGCCCGGAACAGCGGGCCCGTCTCAAGATCAAACGGCTCGGCCAACAGTTCGGCGACCCGAGCATCGAGAGCCGCCGTGTCGATCCCGGCTGCGTCCACCACCGCCAGCGTGAAGGTTTCAGCCGGCGCGATCACCTGCACGGGCCGGCCATCCTCCACGGCGAAGCGGGTGCGCAGGCTCTCATGCCGCGCCACCAACATGCACAGCGCAGCGTCAAGCGCCTCGGCGTCGAGCGTCCCGGAGAGCCGCAGCGCGCCCTCGATGTGGTAGGCCGCGCCTGCCGCGGCCTCCAGCCGATCCAGGAACCACAGCCGCTCCTGTTGGTACGAGAGCGGCAAAGGCTGCATCCGATCGGCGAGCCCGATCGACCCCCAGTCCGCGGCCCTCGCGGCCTCAAGCGCCTGCGCCAGCGCCGAAACCGTGGGGCTCTCGAAGATCGCGCGGACCGGCAGGTCCTTGCCGGTCGTCTCGGCTAGCCGGGCGACCAAGCGGACCGCCAGCAGTGAGTGCCCGCCGAGCGCGAAAAAATCGTCCTGCGCGCCGACTCTCTCGAGGCCGAGCAACGCCGCGAATGCGTCGGCAACACGGACTTCCAGCAGAGTTTTCGGCGCGGCGTAAGCAACATGCGACCGGTCGACTGGAACCCGGTTCAGGGCTTCGACGTCGAGCTTCCCATGCGCAGTCAGCGGCAGGGCTTCGAGAACTGAGAAACCTGAGGGGATCATGAAGCACGGCAGAGTCTCGGCTAAGCGCCGGCGGAGCTCGCTTGGGTCGATGTTCGAAACGCCCGGGCCGGGAGCTAGGAAGGCCACCAGCCGTGAATCAGCATTGGGTTCCTCCCGCCGCAGCATAACTGCGGCCCGCCCCACCCCCGGCAAAGCCGTCAGTGCTGCCTCGACTTCCGCCGGCTCGATCCGGAAACCGCGCAGCTTCACCTGTCGGTCG
>DATGFU010000677.1:0-1971 GCA_035308865.1 Allostellaceae bacterium
ACGCATCATCGGCCAGGTCGCGGCCGCCCTGGCGCTGTCGCAGATGGACGAGGAGTCGGCCGCCTGCCTCGCCGAAGCCGAAGGAATCGTCTGCCATCTGACGAGCCTCGTGCTGGTCGACGAGGCCGGCGCGACGCAGGACTCACTCCCCGCGATGCGCAAGGTGGAGCTGAGCGTTCCTCGGACCGCCGCGATGGCCCCTGCAGGTGCGCCTTCGCAGCCTGCGGCACCATCTGTCGCTGCGCGCGGCCTGCCCCCCGCCGGCGGCCATGCCAAGACCAAGGTCGCGGTCAGCGAGGCGCCCCGCGGACGTGGCGGCTCGTTTGCGCTCGGCCTCGCCCGGCTCTTCCGCGGCCGGGATCGGGACGCCGTCGTCGGCGGCCTCTCGGAGCCGCCCCCAATATTCGATCTGGCGGCACTTGCGCGCTCGATCGACTGGTCGTCCGACCCGCAATCGCTTCGTCGCGGCGATCTGTCGAGACTCTCGGCAGAAGCCATCGCCGTGATCGAGGCGGCGGCGGCCGTGGGTGACATTGCGCCGCTTTCCCGCTCGGCCAATGAAGCCCCGATCGTCATCGTGCTGGCGCTTCTGGCGTGGACGGTCTCCGCCACCGACCGCGGAGCGAGGCGGTTCGCTCGGGCCGTCCTCGACCGACTCTCGATGGACGAGATCCTCGCCGGCGTGAAGGCGATCGGACTCGGGTCGCCTCGCAAACCATGAACCATGCCCGGCGGAAGAGTCACCAACACTGCGTTCAGGAATAGCCCCGCCGTATCGGGACGGCCTTTCGTTGTGCCCAAGATGGGTGCATGATAGGACTTCGTCATGCGGATCATTGCTCGGCGGACCTTGCGCGAGTTCGTCGACTCACTCGCCGGGCACAAGGATCAGCCGGCCGTCAAAGCGACCCTGGATGCTTGGTTCGACGAGGTGAAGAAGGCACGCTGGGCGGGCGCGAGCGACGTGAAGCGGTCCTATGCGACCGCGAGCATCGTGACCGCGGAGCGTATCGTCTTCAATGTGAAGGGGAATGCCTATCGACTGGTCGTGGCGGTCGACTTCGAGAAGGGCATCGTCTGGATCAAATGGATCGGCACGCACAAGGACTACGACTATATTGACGTGACCAAGGTGAAGCATGGCGAATGAACTGAAGCCGATCCGCACGACGGCGGACTACGAGGAAGCCCTCGCCGAGGTCGAGCAGCTTTGGGGCGCCCCGAGCGGCACGCCGGAGGGCAATCGCCTCGATGTGCTCGCGACGCTGATAGATGCCTACGAGGCTGCACACTATCCGATGGATCCGCCCGACCCAGTCGAGGCGATTAAGTTCCGCATGGAGCAGCAAGGGCTTTCGCGCAAGGATCTGGAGCCCCTCATCGGCACGCGGACGCGCGTCGCCGAGGTCTTGAACCGCAAGCGCAGCCTCTCGATTGGCATGATCCGGCGCCTGCATGATCATCTCGGCATCTCGGCCGAGGTGCTGATCCGCCCGTCGCGGCAGGAGAAGGCCGCCTGATCGCGCTGCCGCAGAAATATGGCATCCGCATGCCCGCCAAGATGCCACGGTTGCGAGCGACAGGAGATGCCCAGCAGACCGGTCTAATCTACTGGTATAATTGGGGAATCTTGGTAGCGGGGACGCGCGACCACCTTAGCCGAACCGTCGTGCATCGGTCCGGATAGGGGTCAAGTTCCGGGCACGCGGCCAGCAGGATGCTGCGGCACAGCCTGTCTCTTGGCCCGGATCGCTCATGCTCGCAGCGCCCAGAGCGCAAATAGAGGCGTCCCCGATGACCGCATCGCGTGGGTGATGCCCGGTCGGTTGTAGAAGGACCCGCCAACCCCGGGAGAAAACCAGGGTCCCGCTTCCTGCCGCCACTCTCCCTCCGTCAGGACGAGATAGACCTCCTCCGGCGGATGATTGTGATCGGGGTAGCGGACATCGGGCGCCATCAGGGTCACGCCAA
>DATGFU010000678.1:0-4042 GCA_035308865.1 Allostellaceae bacterium
CTCGCGCTGCTTCTCCGGACCGGCGGCTGGTGCCGGCGCAGGCGCCGGCGCGGGAGCCGGCGGCACCTCCGGCGCTGCCGCCGCAGGTGCCTCGCCACCGCCGAAGTTGATCGACGCCTTCATGTAGATGAACCGGCCCGTGGGATCGTAGCCGCCGAGGCTGATGAAATTGACCTGGGCGGTCGGCTCCAGGAAGGGCGGGTCCTTGTCGAACAGGTTGTCGACGCCGACGGTCACCGTCAGGTTCTTGTAGTGATAGGTGCCGGAAATGTCGGTGTAGAACACGCCGGCGGCCTCGTTGCCGACGAAGTCGAAGGCGCCCTTGGCTGGGCAGGCCACGAGGCCGAACTCACAGGCGGAGGACGGGTCGACGTTCCGGACGCCGCCGTAGTACCGCTCGGTGAGATTCACGTTCCAGTCGTCGGTCGACAGCGTCGCGCCGACCAGAGCCTTCCAGCGCGGCTCGGCGACCTCGGTGTTGCCGCTGTACGTGCCGGCCTGCTGCTGGACGAAACCGCCCACGCCGAGCGTGTCGTCGGCCAGCAGGTAGTTGACTTGGCCGCTTAGGGTCAGCTTGCCGATCGACGGCAGGCCGACATCGGCGGTGTCCATACCGTAAGTGATGTCGAGGTCGATACCGTCGGTGTTCTCGTCGCCGACGTTGCCGTTAAGCGCCGTCACGTTGCCCAGGCTGCCCGTCAGGCGGTTGCGCGGGCCGATCAGGCTGCACGCGGTGGCCTGCGAGATGATGTACGGCACGCCGCCGTAGCATGAGGCCAGGATCTGGTTCGGGTCGAGCGTTCCGATCTCGTCGCGGACCAGGATCGTGTAGTAGTCGACCGCAATCGACAGCGCCGGGACATAGGTCGGCGTGTAGACGCCGCCGATGCTCCATTGCTGCGAGGTCTCCGGCCGCAGTTCGGGATTGCCGCCGGCGACCTGGCTCAGCTGGTTGATCTGCTGCGGAATGGTATTGCCGGGAAGACCTGCCGCTTCGATCGACGCCACGCAGGCGGCGTTGCCCACATCGGCGCCGTTGGTCGCGCAAGGATCATTGCCGCCCGGCGCGCTGAGGAAGTGGCCGCCGTACAGCTCCTTGACCTGCGGTGCCCGGAAGCCCGTGGAGTGGTCGCCACGCAGCCGGAAGTCGTCGTTGATCGCGTAGTCGATGCCTTCCTTGTGCGTCCAGGCGTTGCCGAACGTCGTGTTGTAGTCGTAGCGGCCCGACACGTCCAAGGTCAGCGCCTTGGCGAAGGGCTCGTCCTTGAGCAGCGGGGCGTTGACCTCGACGTAGCCCGACGCGGTGGCGTAGGCGCCTTGCGTCGGCGCCGAGAAGACGGCGCCGTCGCCGGCCGCGGTCACGGCGTCTGGATGGTCGAACAGGCTGTCGGTCTTGTACTCGAAGCCGACCGAGGCCTGCAGATCGCCGGCCGGCAGCTTGTAGACCGGCCCGCCGATATTGCCGTTCACGTCGTTCAGCGTGTAGCCGCTGTTGTCCGTGTTGTCATAGATCAGGTACTGGGCCTGGGCCGGAGTCAGCGAGTTGTAGCCCAGGAAGTTGCCGACCGAGCACCCGACCGCGGTGCCGCAGGGGTTCATGCCCAGTTCCTGCGACATGTGGTAGAAGTTGACTTCGTTGGCGACGCGGTAGACCGCCTCCGACTGGCCGTAGGAGTAGCCGATCTCCCAGTTATAGTTGTCTAGCAGCGTGCCGTCCAAGCCGACCCGGATGCGATACGTGTCGAGATTGTCGGTGTACTCGCGCGGACCGTTCTCGAACCGCCGGGTGAGGAGCGGCACGTCCGAGTTCGGAATCGCACCCGACACCGCGTTGAAGGCCGCGTTGTTCGTCGGGTTGAAGGGATTGGGCACGAAGGTGTTCGTTGCCGGGTTGAGGTAATTGGCGGCGATGAACAGGCCGTTCGCGAATTGCGGCGTTGGCGTGTTGTAGCCGGTCGGCTCAGGGTTCAGGACCTGGGAGGACTGGCGGTTCGTGTAGAACGCCTCGACGGTCGCCGTGATGCCGGGGACTAGGTCATAATGTGCCGCCAGGTTGATCTGGCGCCGATCGAGGCCGCCCTCGAGGCCCTGCGCCTTCGTGATATCGAACAGGACCGGCCCGCCCGGGATCGCCAGGTCGTAGAGCGGCAGCGATCCGCCGGTCACGGCACCAAAATCGAAAGGTCCGGGATAATGCTGGGTGCCCAGCGTGAAGGCATTCCCTTCCGGGATGGCGGAGGCGAGACCGTGCGGGAAGAACCATCCCGCCACGCCACCGCCGGCCGCTGCCGTGAGGGGGATCACGCCGACGGCGCCGGTGACGCGGCTCGACACGCCATCGAACTGGTTGAAGTCGGCGTCGTTCGTGTGCTGGGTGCAGGCCCAGGCACGGGCGCAGCCGGCGATCGGATCCTGGTGCGAATCCTCGACGTTGATGATGATGTTGCCGCGATCGAAATCGGACCCGATCGTCGAGTAGACGTCATAGGTCTGCCGATCGCCGTAGCTCGTCTCGCCGAAGCTGCCGCCGATCTCGACGCCCTGGAAATGCTGCTTCGTGATGATGTTGATGACGCCGCCGATCGCGTCGGCGCCGTAGATCGACGAGGCGCCGTCGCGAAGCACGTCGACATGGTCGATCATCGAGACGGGAATGTTGTTGAGGTCGACCTCGTCCGCCGAGGCCTGTGAATCCGTGAACGGGAAGCGGAACCCGTTGACCAGGATCAGGGTCTTCTGCGGCGTGAGGTTGCGCAGGCTGACCGCCGAGGCACCCAGGCCGCCGTTCTGCGTGCCCACGGCGAAGCCGCCGGCGAAGTCGATGGACGGGATCTTTCTCAGCACGTCCTCGATAGTGTTCGATTCCTGCTTCTGGATCGCGTCGGTGCCGATCACGGTGATTGGGTTGGCGCTGGCCGCGTCGCTGTTGGTGATACGCGAGCCGGTGACCTCGACCGTCTCCAGCGACTGCGGGGTCTGCGCGGTTTGGGCCGGCGCCGGCGGCGCGGCCTGCTGCGCGAGGGCCGGCGCGGCGGCGAGCAGCGCAACCAACGCCACCGAGCCCTGCAGCCCGACCGGCGAACGTCGCCGCGCGGATCGAATCTGATGCTTCATCAATGAGTCCCCCTGGATTGGCTGCCGGGCCCGGGAGCCGGCAGGACAGGATTGCATGGCGGCGGCCGGCGTCCTTACGGCGCTCGGAACGTCACCAATTGTCGGCAGCATTTCCCGAAACATTAGCCCGTGACAACAAGGACAAGGCCTCTGCCGCCACCAAGTTTACGACTGTGGCGGCATTGCCACATTCCCGTCGCCGAGCCATGCACATTCGCATTGAACCCAGCCGCCAGTTGTCGTTGTTATGGGACAGCTTCCTTCAGATCTCGGCCGAGCCGCATCATGGCGTCCATCGAATTTACCCGCACAACCGCTCCGAAGCCCCGGCCGCGTGACGACGACCTGTCCTTCGGCACGGTCTTCACCGACCACATGTTCGTCATGGACTATGACGAAGGGACCGGCTGGCACGATCCGCGGATCGTGCCCTACCAGCCCTTCGCGCTCGATCCGGCCGCCGCCGTTCTCCACTACGCGCAGGCGATCTTCGACGGGCTGAAGGCGTTTCGCGGCGACGACGGGACCATCCGGCTCTTCCGCGCGCCGAAGCATGCCGAGCGCATGAACCGGTCGGCCGAGCGCCTCTGCATTCCCCCGCTCGATCCGGACATGATCCTGGAATCGTTTCATTCGCTGATCGAGGTCGACCGGGACTGGGTCCCGGCCAAGCGCGGCACCTCGCTCTATATCCGTCCGACGGTCATCGCCTCGGAGCCGTTTCTCGGCGTGCGGCCTGCGCGCAGCTACATCTATTACGTCATCCTGGCGCCGGTCGGGCCCTATTACGCCGAGGGCATCAACCCGGTCAGCATCATGGCCAGCGACAAGCACGTGCGGGCGGTCGAGGGCGGGCTCGGCGGGGCGAAGACGGCCGGCAACTATGCCGCCAGCCTCTATGCTGCCGACGAGGCGAAGAAGCTCGGCT
>DATGFU010000679.1:0-6859 GCA_035308865.1 Allostellaceae bacterium
GTGCCGGCGATCGCCGCAGCCTGCAGCGGGCGGGAGTTCGCGAAGCGGCCCATGATGTCCTTGCGGCCGGTGAACGCAACCAGCGCCACCATCGGGATCGGCAGCGCCAGCGACAGCACGATCTGGCTTAGCACCAGCGCCCGCGTCGCGTCGACGCCGAGCGCCACCACCACGAAAGCCGGCAGCATGGTCACCAGCCGCCTCGCCCAGACCGGGATGCGGAACCCGACGAAGCCCTGCATGATCATCTGGCCGGCAAGCGTGCCCACTGCAGAGCTCGAGATCCCCGAGGCGATCAGCGAGACGAGGAAGAGGCCGGAGGCGGCCGCGCCGAGCAGCGGCGTCAGCGTGTGATAGGCGGTCTCGATCTCCGCGACCTCGGCATGGCCGGCATGGAAGGCGCCCGAAGCCGTCACCAGCATCGCCATGTTGACGAGGCCGGCGATGGCCAGCGCGATCACCACCTCGCGGTTCGACCAGCGCAGCACGATGTGCTTCTCGTCCTCGTTGCGCGTCGCCGCCCGCGCCTGGGTCAGCCCGGAATGGAGGTAGAGCGCGTGCGGCATCACGGTCGCACCGATGATCGCGACGGCAAGCCCCAGCGCATCCCCGTCGGGTAGGCTCGGGACCACCGAATGGAACGCCGCCGCGCTCCAGTCCACCGGTGCGATGAACAACTCCAGCAGGTAGCACCCGGCGATCACCGCGACGAAGCAGCCGATGATCATCTCGAGCGGGCGGAACCCGCTACGCTCCATGGTCAGAATCGCGTAGGTGATGATTGCCGTGACGGCCATTCCGGCAAGCAGCGGCAGGTGAAACAGCAGCGCCAGGCCGATGGCGCCGCCGAGGAACTCGGCAAGGTCGGTGGCCATCGCCGCGATCTCGCTCGCCGCCCACATCGTCCAGACGGCCGGGCGCGGGAGATGAAGGCGGCAGAGCTCCGCAAGATTGCGCCCGGTCACGATGCCGAGCTTGGCCGACAGGGCCTGGAACAGCATCGCGATGAGGTTGGCGAGCACGACCACCCAGAGCAGCGCGTAGCCGTAGCGCGCGCCCGCCTGGATGTTGGTCGCGAAGTTGCCGGGATCGACATAGGCGATCGACGCCACGACCGCCGGGCCGGTAAACGGCAGCAGCGCCGCCAGCCCGCGGCGGCGGCCGTCCAGCGTCTCGCGGATGCCGGCCCGGGCCCTCTCGGTCGCGGTCCCTTCGACGATCGACACGTCGGCTGTCCTTTTTGCCTCCGCTATAAGATATAGCACGCACTATATTCTGCAAGCGGCACTGTAGCTTCGGCTATAGTCCCCCGGCGGGTTGAGGCAGGGCGGAACGTGGTTACCGAGGAACAGATCCAGGTTCGCGCCTTCGAGCGCCACCGCCGCGAGCGGCATCGCACGCTGGCGGAGGATTACTGCGAGCTGATCGCCGACCTCATCGAGGGCACCGGCGAGGCCCGCGCGGTCGACATCGCGCGCCGTCTCGGCGTCAGCCACGCTACGGTGGTCAATTCGATCGGCCGGCTGCAGCGCGCCGGCTACGTAACCTCGCAGCCCTACCGCTCGGTGTTCCTCACCGAGTCGGGCCGGTCGCTCGCCCGCATGTCGAAGCGGCGCCACGAGATCGTGACCCGCTTCCTGGAGGCGCTGGGCGTCGATCCCGAGACCGCGCGCTCCGATGCCGAGGGCATCGAGCACCATGTCAGCGAGGCGACGCTCGCCGCCTTCGAACGCTTCATCGCGGGGCGGGGCGGAGAGTGAGCGCGATGCTGCCGGATCTCCCTCTCCCGCGAAGCGGGGGAGGGCCGGGGTGGGGGTGCCCGCCCAGAGCCACATCGCCTGAGACGGTCCGGCACCGGAGCGACTGGCAGAGCTTCAGCAGCACCACAGCTGCGGCGATACCCCCACCCAACCCTCCCCCGCAAGCGGGAGAGGGCTCTCTTCCGTGACTCTCCTGCAGACCATCCTGCTCGCGCTCATCCAGGGGGTGACCGAGCTGTTTCCGGTGTCGAGCGTCGCGCATGCGGTGCTGACGCCCAAGCTCTTCGGCTGGGATCTCGACCCCGTCTTCCTGCGCGACCACTTCCTGCCCTTCGTGGTGATGCTGCATCTCGGCACGGCGGCGGCGCTGCTGCTGTTCTTCGGCCGCGACTGGCTGAGCTTCGCCGCAGCGCTTTTCAGCAGCCGGGCGGCGACGGCACGGCGCGAGCTGCTGCTGGTGGCGGTGGGCACGCTCCCGGCCGCCGCGATCGGCTTCCTCCTCGAAAAGAAGCTGCGCGCGATCTTCCCAAGCGCCACCTCGGCCGCGTTCTTCCTGCTGCTGAACGGGATCGTGCTCTATGCCGGCGAGAAGCTGCGCGGCCGCGGCACGCGCCAAGTCGAGGAACTGACGATCCTGCAGGCGACCGGCATCGGCCTCGCGCAGTCGCTGGCGCTGGTGCCCGGCTTTTCGCGCTCGGGCGCCAGCATCGTCGCGGGATTCTGGGCGGGCTTGAGC
This sequence comes from Allostellaceae bacterium, assembly GCA_035308865.1. Lineage (GTDB taxonomy): Bacteria > Pseudomonadota > Alphaproteobacteria > ATCC43930 > CGMCC-115725 > DATGFU01. The sequence goes on from DATGFU010000679.1 coordinate 2,497, forward strand.
CACGAGGCGGCGGCGCGGTTCTCGATGCTGCTGGCGGCACCGATCATCGCAGGGGCAAGCCTGCTGGAGCTGCCGAAATTGGCCCATGCCGCGCCGGACGTGCTCGAGATGGCGGCGATCGGCGGAGTCGTGTCGGGGATCGTCGCGTTGATCAGCGTCTGGGCGCTGATGCGGTGGTTCCAGCGGCAGGAGGTGGACGCGATGCTGCCCTTCGCGATCTATTGCTGGGTCGTCGGCGGGCTCTGTCTCGCTTTCCTTTGACGGTAATGTGACATATGTGACGGTTGCGCGACGGCACCGTGTCGGGCCTGTGAAATTCGTTTCCAGCACCTTCAATCCAGTGGACGATGCGCCGCACCCGACTCTATCGGTTGAGGCTTCGGAATGACGAGGAGCCAGCACGAGATGGCAGCCACCAGCGCCCAGGCGGTGATCAGACAGGCCGTCAAGCGGGAGGTCGGGACGCGCCGGCAGGCCGTGCTCGACAGGCTGTTCGCCCTCTGGTTCGCGCGCTTCGTCTACAACCAGATCTGGGAAGACCCGGCGATCGACCTCGAGGCGCTGGAGTTGGGGCCGGGCCACCGGCTGGTCACCATCGCGTCCGGCGGCTGCAACATCCTGAACTACCTGACGGCCGATCCGGCGGCGATCGATGCGGTCGACCTCAATCCCGCCCATATCGCGCTGACCCGGCTGAAGCTGGCGGCGATGCGCCATTTGCCCGACCATGACGCGTTCTTCCGCTTCTTCGGCGTGGCGAAGAACAAGGAGAACGTCGATCTCTACTGGTCGCGCCTGGCGCCGCAGCTCGATCCGGCGACCCGCCGGTTCTGGGAGCGGCGGCTGCTGCTCGGCCGGCCGCGCATCGAGTTCTTCGCCAAGGGCCTGTATCGCCAGGCGCTGCTCGGCAAGTTCATCGGCTTCCTCCACGCCTTCGCGCGGATCGCCGACCGCCGGCCGTCGCAGCTTCTGGCGGCGACCTCGCTGGAGGAGCAGCGCGCGATCTATTCCCGCGAGATCGAGCCGCTCTTTGCGATGAAGCTGGTGCGGCTGCTCTGCCGCCAGCCGATCCTGCTCTACAGCCTGGGCATCCCGGCCAGCCAGTTCGACCAGATGAAGAAGGACTCGGCGGGCGACCTGGCGCGGCTCTACCAGGACCGCATCCGGCGCCTCGCCTGCGACTTCTCGCTGGAAGAGAACTATTTCGCCTGGCAGGCCTTCGGCCGGCACTACGACATCGAACGCCGGCGCGCGACGCCGCCCTATCTCCAGGAGACGAATTTCGTGCCGATCCGCGGCCGGCTCGACCGTGTCCGCACCCATCAGATCACGATGACGGAGTATCTCCGCAGCCAGGCGCCCGGCTCGGTCGACCGTTTCGTGCTGCTCGATTCCGTCGACTGGATGGACGCGAGGACGCTCTCCGAGTTGTGGGTGGAGATCCGGCGCGCCGCCGCGCCCGACGCGCGCGTCATTTTCCGCACCGCCGGCAGCGCCTCGCCCTTCGAGACCATGATCGAGCGCACGCTGCTCGACGGCTGGCGCTATCACGAGGCCGAGTCCAAAGCGTGGCTGGAGCGCGACCGCTCGGCGATCTATGGCGGATTCCATCTCTATTCGCACGCCGCATGACGTGAGCGCCGATGCCGGCGTCCGCATGGACGCCATGTACCGGCATCAGCGGCACTTCTACGACCTGAGCCGGAAGTTCTACCTGTTCGGCCGCGACCGGCTGCTCGACCTGCTGCCGGTCGGGCCGGGCGATGCGGTGCTGGAGATCGGCTGCGGCACCGGCCGCAACCTCGTCGGCCTGGCAAAGCGCCGGCCGGCGGCGCGGCTCTACGGCGTGGATATCGCGAACGTGATGCTGGCCACGGCCGAGGCCTCGCTGCGGCGGGCCGGGCTGACCGGCAAGGTCCGCCTTGCCCATTCCGGCGCCCAGGGTTTCGATCCTACCGAGGCGTTCGGCATCGAGAGCTTCGACGTCGTCTATTTCAGCTATGTGCTGTCGATGATTCCCGACTGGCAGAACGCGGTCGCGGCGGCGCTGCGCTGCCTCAGACCCGGCGGCACGCTGGCGGTCGTCGACTTCGCCGATCAGACGAAGGTCGGCCCGTTGCGCCGGGCGCTGCTTCTCGCCTGGCTCCGGCTCTTCCACGTCCATCCGCGCACCGAGATCGAGCATGGGCTCCGCGCGATTGCCGCGCGCGAGGGCGGGCTCGTCCGCGACGAGGACGTGCTGTCGGGCTACGCCTACCTGATGATGATCAGGAAGGCTTGATCCGATCCGACTGGGAGGGCGCCGAGCTTACGCTCGACGCCTCTTCAGTCGGCCGATCAGCAGGCCGCGGCCGGGGTCGTGAAGGTTCCGAGGAACGAATACCAGCCGTTGACGCCGGTCGACGGCTTCTGGCCGTAGAACCACGAAGTGAAGGTCAGATCCTGGACATGGTACGTGTACTTGTTGGAGGCCATGTAGATCTGGTCCAGCGTGCCGCTCAGCGGGTCGCCCACTTCGAGATTGGCCTGGCAACCGCTGACCTGACCAATATTGCCCCAGCTGGGGGTGGGGTTGATGCCCGAAGGGTCGTCCATCCACTCGGCGACCTCATGGCTCATCGCCGAGACATCGGCGACGCCGGTGAACGATTGGTTGGTGTCGAACTCGACGCTGGCATAGGCGTGGAACGCGCCGCCATAAGCCGGGTCGTTGAATGCGCTATGGTACCCCAGGATGCAGCAGTTGCTGGTCGAACCCTGGTACAGCACGGTGTTGTACAGGAGGAAGATCGGCAGGGTGTTCGGCGGAGCGATCTGCGGCGAGGCCGCCGCGAGGGCCGGGAAGAGGGTGTTCTGGAGGTAGCTGTCCCAAGTGTTGATGTCCATCAAACCAAGATTGCCGCAAGTTCCAGCGACAACCTCGCCGGTAGAACTGCTGTAGGATCGCACGGCAGCCTGGGAAAAAGTCAGGTTCGTGTGATAGTCGGGGTTGATGCCGGTCGTCGAATTGGTCTGGGTGTAGTAGTTCGCGCGCTGGAACAGATCGACATACTCGCCCGTGCCGACGTCGGTGTTCCAGATGCCGCCGGAAATCGTGTTGAAGATCGGGGATGCCTTGGTCAGCGCGGCCGCGGTTCCCTTCGGCGAGCAGGTGGAGTCGGTGGCCGTCGGATCCAGCACGATATTGCCGGAGGCCGTGAAGGTTATCTTTATGGGAATGACCACGGCCTTGATGTTGAGAGATTGAAAGGTGTTCAGGGCCACGAACGGATTGCGCCCCACCATCGTGTACTTATAGTTCGTGCCTGCGGAGCCTATGGTCCGCGACCAGAGGGGAACGGTCGCCGCGGCGCCGGCCTGCCTCACGGCTGTTTCCGCGTTGAAATTCTTCGCCGGAAGCACGGTGAAACGGGGCTGCCACGACTGGGCGATGGCCTGCTCCTGGACCGCTGGGTCCGGTGAATTGAACGGCCGCGCGCCGAGCTCGTCGGACTGGGCATGGACGGCCGGAATGAGCGCTAGGCACGCTGCCAGCGCGAAGATCTGCAATCGCATCAAGGAAACCTCCCCAAAAGGAAACAACCAGCTCCGGCCCGCCCGCCCAGGCCGGCTGATTACGGGAGTATTCACCCTTCGGTTGGATTTGACAACGCCGCTGCCGCCGTAGCGGCACCTAGGCGGCATGCGTCGCCCTTTCGGGTGGCGCGGGATGCACGGCAACTGCTACCCTGCCCAACGTTGAAAAGGCTTTGAGGCCCGGGCATGTCTCTCGACGCGATCACCGAGACGATCCGGGCCAAGGTCGCCCAGATCCCGCCCTTCGGGCACACGGTGCTGTTCGATCTCGGCGATGCCGGCGTCGTCCATCTCGACGGGGTTGCCGCGACGGCCATGGTGACGAACGAGCGGCGCGAGGCGGAGACGACGCTGACGCTCTCGGCGGCGGCGCTGGAGGGGCTCCTCGACGGGTCGAAGAGCCCCACCTTCGCCTACATGACCGGCGAGCTGAAGATCGCCGGCTCGATGGGGGTGGCGCTGAAGCTGAACTCCCTCTTCGAGGACTAGTGTCCCGACTTTGACGGATGGCCCCTTTACCTTCCCAACCGTCATGCCCGGGCTCGTCCCGTAGGCGCCAAGATAAGGCGCTTCCGCTGGCCCGGAGCATTACGGCGGGCACCCCCTCCCCCTATCCCCCTCCCGCAAAGGGAGGGGGAATTCAACGGCGGAAACCCCCTCCCCTTGCGGGAGGGGGAAGGGGGAGGGGTCGCACCAGCGTATCCGAGCTTATCTTAACGCCTATGGGGCTCGTCCCGGACATCCACGTCGTGCAACAGGCGAGCGGCCCGACGTGGATGGCCGGAAC
>DATGFU010000680.1:0-7973 GCA_035308865.1 Allostellaceae bacterium
GCTTCTCGCTGGTCGCGGTCGTGGCCGAGCTCACGATCGACCGGTTTGCCCAGAGCGGGCGCGCCGCCGTCTGGCTCTCCACGATCGCCGCCGTCGCGGGCGAGCTCGCCTTCGCCTGGTTCCTCTGCGTCGCGACCTGGCGGGCCCTGGGGCGCGGCCGCCCGGACGGACGCCGCTACGGCCGCATCGGCACCGGCTTCGCCCTCTTGTTCGTCGGCGTGCAGATCGGCACCACTCTCGCCGGGATGGCGGTCTCGATGCTCGGGGTCGAGCCGGCGGTCGAGATGGCGGTGCTGCACCGCCTGATCCGCCTGCTCGGCGGCGATCCGGCCGGCGTGGATCAGCTGATGAAGGTGCTTGGAGGGTAGGTCGGCGGGAGGGCGGGCGGATTGGAGTGACCGGATGTGCTGGGGACTGTGTTCCTGAAATGGGCGCTCAATGTCTGATAGTATCCTTTATCATATTCTATATATAGTATTGTCTAAACCTTCTATGGTGGAGAGCGAACCATGATCGAACCCGAACGCGAGAGACTGATCCGCCAATACGCCGCCGGCGAGATCACTTGGCACGCGCTGCGCGAGCGCGGCTTTGACAACTACGTCCAGGTGCTCGCCGGTCTCGGCGAACTGGGCCTGCGCCCGCCGGTCGCGTCCATGGAAGGGCCGAATGTCGAAGCCCGGCAGCGGGGCCGCAGGCTGCTCAGGCGCCTGCTCCAGCGCGACCGTGATGATGGGTTGGAGCAATAACCCCTCATCGCTCCAGCTCGGGGCCATCATTCTCCCGTCGCCTGACCAGATCGGAAAGAGCTTGCCGGATAGCCGCGTCGTGGCCCGGTAACTTCTCCGCTCGCGAGGGGGTGCGGCCCGCCTTGGCGGCCAGTTCGAACACCAGTTCGGCCGATTGAATCCGCTGCTCTTGTTCCAGGATGCGCAAGAAATCGAGCGTGCCCAGCTCGACGATGCGCGTGCGGTCGCGCACCACCACACGCTTCAAGACGGTGCTCTCCTCGCACAGCAGCACACCGCGCTCGTTGCCGGTGAGCCGATCGGGTTCCTCGATCACCTCCACGGCCGACCGCTCCCCTAAATCCGGCTCGCGGAGGTTAGGGACGCTCGCGCGCGCCGCGTCGAACACCTGGTAAGCCTTGGTCGGCGCGATCTCTATGCGGGTGCGATGCGCCTTCACCCAGTCGATGATGTCCTGCGCCCCGAGCCTCGCCGCGTCGTAGGTCGCCTCGTGCAGCACAGCATCCGAGATTACCACATCGGCCTCGACATAAAGTAGGTAGTCGAGCGACTGTGCCACGGCGAGCGTAATCAGCGGTCCGGTATCGACCACGAAGATTTTGAGATCATGGGACATGCTTCGGGAACATCCAGGCGCGCGCCCGTTCAATCTGCGCCTCGCGGCCGGCGACCGGCGCGCGCGGCAGCGGCAGATCCTCCTCGCTCAGAAGGCGCAGCACGTCCCCATAGCTGGCTCCGTGCAGACGACGGCGCAGCTCAAGCGCGGTCAGATCGCCGCGTGAGTACGCTTCAAGTGCCTGCCGTTCGCTCGTCGTCATGAGTCCTCCACTCATAGTATATCAGTAATTGATATAAATATCAAAAAGCGTGTCTGCTCTTCGTTCAATAGGTAGCGAAGAAGCTCGCCGCCTTTTCGGGGTTGTGGCTGCGGCGATCATAGAGCCTGGTCGTGCTCGGGTCACGATGTCCGGCGGCTTTCTGCATGTCTTCGAGCTGCGCGCCTGGCGCGGCGAGCTCGGGCTCTACCGGACGGCCTACGGGCTGGGCGGCATCGGCTTATCGCTGGTCGCGGTCGCGGCCGAGCTGACGATCGACCGGTTTGCCGAGAGCGGGCGCGCCGTCTGGCTCTCCACGATCGCCGCCGTCGCGGGCGAGCTCGCCTTCGCCTGGTTCCTCTGCGTCGCGACCTGGCGCGCCCTGCGCCGGGGCCGCCCGGACGGAAGACGGTACGGGCGCGTCGGCACCTTCTTCGCCCTCCTCTTCGAGGATAGCGATGTGGGGAAACGCCGAGCGGTTGTCGATGCGCGCGTCGGCTTGATCAGCACGGGCGATTTGCTGCGCGAGCTTGAGACCGCGCACCTGATCCAATCTTCCGACCACATTCTCGACCTCGCTGCGGCGCAAGGGCGGAATGTCGAGCGCCAGCGCGCAGCGGCCGAAGATGGCACCACCCGCGAACGGCTGCGGCAGCAACTCCAGCGCAGCCGCGACGAGGGGCTGGAACGATGACGCCGCCGGAAAACGTCGTTGCGCTTGCCGTCCCCGTGGAACCCTCCACGGACCTGCCGAGGCTCATCGCGGCATCCGGCGACCGTGCCCGCCTTCGCTTCCTCGAATTCTTCGCGGGGCAAATCCGGCGATCCGTCATCGCGGACAGCCACCCAGTCATCCAGCTCAATCCTGCCCACCGTCATCCACGCCCCGGATCCCATCCGGGCAGGGCGTAATACTTTCAAGCCGACCTTCGGAGCGGCCGCCATAATCTGCCGGAGCTATCGGCGAGATTGATCGAGTATAGCCGCACCGCGCTGTACGTACATTTGGTGCACATGCATAATCGCTCGGTCAGATTGGTTGGTCTTGATCGCAAATTTCTCGGCGCACTTTCCCCAATTCATCATCGAATAACCCACGAGTGCCATCCCTTCTGCCTGTTGGATGTTGGCAGTTACAGCCAGATCGTCGCAAGCCGCGGACACATCTTCCGCGGAATCAAAATACGTGTTGGCATAATTCTTCATACGGCTCATTGACATCTCGACAGATATTTTATTCGAGAAATTCGGCACTGAATTCGCGTATTCAAACCGTCTCTTCTCGATTTTATCTGAGATTTCTCTGATTCTACCAATCATTGGTTGCGGTACGGAGGCTTCGTCCGAGGCAATTACAAAAACTTCAACTCCTTCCAATTGACTGTATCCTGCCGCGGAAACCGCGCAGCCTCCCCACCTCCCCATTTCGCACATCACTAATTCTTCGGGGAGCGGCTCACCGTTGCTCTCAAGCCGGCTCTCCCGATCTGCCTCTCGAAGAAACTCTGCGTCTGAGCCAAACGTCTCAGCATACAACGTACTGACCAGATACAGAGCCTTCTTGTGAAGACACAATATTCCAAACCGCGCATAAGATGATCCAGAGAAGTCCGGATGATCGTGTAAAAATTCTTCCATCTTATCTGATGACAATGTGAGGCCCGTAATAGTCTTATCCGTGCTCTCAATATCGACCTCGTCTACCAATATACACTTGCTTTTACCGTCTGCAATGTCAGATGTATCAACCCTTATATCTTTAATATCTTCTTTCTTTCCCTGGAAATCCTCGACGCCCTTCTGCATATGAATAAAATATTTCCCATAGAGTGACCCGAATATGCGTGGAGATTTCTGTAGAACGCCATTTGAAAGGCCGGTAATCTCTCTCATATCCTGCTTCCGATCGAGCGAAGAAAAATACCCTGGTTCGTTGGAATACGATCGGATGACCTGAATCTCCTGCTCTGTCTCAGGGTCCGGTGGGGTGGAGGTGACTTCGTCCCCAAAAATGGCGCTCGCTTGTAGTTCCGCCACCTGACGGAGCGTGGCTGCGGGCGGCGCCCAAGTACCCGCTGGAGCGGGAAAGCGATCTGGGATAGCGGACGGGTTCGCCACGACCGGCGCCGTATTGCCTGACGCCCCGGACTGAGCGATCTCTGCCGGAGGAAGATCCTGACGCGATGGAGGGGGCGGGGAGGCCAAGCTGGATGAGGCCTCAGACGGAAGTGGGCTGAAATATCGGAACGTGCCGCAGATAAAGCGGCTGGCGCCCAGGGTCTGGAAGTCTGGCTCCCGGTCTCCCTTGAAGAACGCCAGTCCCAACTCCCCACGTTCTGTGGACGAGCCCGTCTCAGTGATCGCGATCAGCCACGTCGCGGCGGCCCCGCCGCAGATGGTGTTGCCGTCGACAAGCCTAAGCGCCCCGGGAATGGCGGTCCGGTACAAGCGACCGGCGATCGGATGATCGTCGTCTAGCAGGTTCCCGACCAACGCGAGATCACCTGCGTTGAGATCACGGACGAGCGAGGTCGCATATTCGGCATGGCCCAGGCGGATGCCCTGGTCGGTCCAATCGATATCCCCCATAATCGCCACCGCCGTCCGGGATAGCGCAATCCAATGGCCTGATTCCGCGGGGAACACCGGGGGACTGGCCGGTGCCGTGTGAGCGGGCTGGGGTCTAGGGGGCAGGCTCGTCGGCGAAGGCTGGTCCGCGGCTTTCGGCCGCTCGGCATCGATCGATGCCGAGACGGTTAACTGAGCCTTGAGCAGGGCAAGCCTTTCGTTCATCTCACCGAAGAGGCAATGGACCAAAGCGGGGCGGTTCCGAGCATCTATCTGGATCGTCGGGGTGAAGCCGCAGGCCCGGCCAGTCCGGGCTATCCAGTCAGACTCCTCATGGACAACCTGCGACCGCGAGGCGCCGGCCAGCGTCGCGAGGTACTTCTGGTAGGCGGCACCCAACCGCCCATCCAGCTCGTTCAGACCGGGATCGCCGCATATCAACAGCTCCTCGGGGGAACTCGCGGCAGAGCACGAAAAGCTCGCCGCCTCCGCTCGCCCGCCGATCAGGCAGAGGCACAGAAAAACTCCTGTGATGGCCGACGCACGAAGGCTCAGGCTCACCATGACGGCCGACCCCGAATGTTCCCCACAGGATAGTAGAGTCGGCCGGCTAAACAACCGGAATCTCTGGTCGCGAGTACACTCTCCCCGGCGAGATCGCCGTCCGGCCAGCGCTGCGGATCGATGGTACCCGCGCCAGTGCCAACCGGAACGTTGCCGAGGCCGCGACCATCATCTGAACCTATGCGCTATCCCTGCCCACAAGGGATTTCAGTGATCGTCCACAAGATGTATGCGCCGACGGCATGTGATTGAACCAAGATGACCGATCGAGATCAAGAACATACCTTTCCGCGGGCCGTCGACTCACGGCAGCGGGTCCTCGAGTGTGAGATTCAATCCAGCGGCCACCAGACAATGGCCCGAAAGTGACTCTGGTCCCGCAGGCGCTGCCGTCGCCACCCCCGGGAGGCGGAGATGGGACGGCGCATGGTGCCCCTCGATCCGGTTCGCCCCCTCCGCCCGCCGCGCTTCCCGCCGCGCCCCGCTACCCCACGATCCCCGGCCCCGGCATCTGCCCGATCGCCGTCATCCCCCGCACGAACGTGCCGATGTCGGAATAGTCGCGCCATTCCGCGATCTTGTCGCCGCGCAGCACGAAGATGCCCATCAGCGGCATCTCGATCCGGTGCTCGCCGAAGATGAAGACATCGACCCGCTCGGTCATGACCGTCCGGCCGTCCGCCGCCGTGGCGACGGCGAGGAAGTTCCACTCGCAGCCGTCCACCTTGCTGAGATTGGGCGTGACGAACCGGCGCACCTCGTCGTGGCCGTGCATCGCGGGAATCGGCACGTTGGCGTAGACGCAGTCCTCGGTCATCGCCCGCACGATGCCCTCGATGTCCCGGCGCTCCCACAGCCTGCCGAACTCGCGCACGATCTCTTCCGGCGTTCTGGCCATCCTCGCCTCCCTCACTGTCCGCGGAATTGCGGCTTGCGTTTCTCGACGAAGGCGCGGACGCCTTCCTTCAGATCCTCGGACATGGCGCAGCGCCCGAGCGCCAGCGTCTCGCCGGCCAGCTGGTCGTCGATCGACGCGCGCTGCGCCCGGTTCATCAGGAATTTCGACTGGGCCAGCGAGACCGAGGGGGCGCGGGCGAGGCGCTGCGCGATCTCCTCGGTCCTGGCCTCCAGCTCGGCATCGGGCACGACCCAGTTGACGAGCCCCATCTGCAGCGCCTCCGCCGCGTCGATGCGGTCGCCGAAGAACGCCATCTGCTTGGCCCGGCGGACGCCGACCGCGCGCGGCAGGTGGTAGGTGCTGGCGCCGTCCGGCACGAGGCCCAGGCCGACATGGGCGAGCAGGAACTTCGCATTCTCGGACGCGACCACCAGATCGGCGCCGGCGACGAAGGAGAGCGCCACCCCCGCCGCGAAGCCGCGCACGCTGCACAGCACCGGCTGCGGCAGGCGCTCCAGCGCGGTCCACAGCGGACCGGCGTCGATCGAGCGCTGCATGAAATTGCTGCGCAGCTCTTCCGGCGGCAGGTCGATGACCTCCAGGAATCCCTTGACGTCGCCGCCCGCCATGAAGTGCTCGCCGGCGCCGCCGATGACGAGGCAGCGCACGCCGTTGTCCAGCTCGATCTTCTGGCAGAACTGCAGCATGTCCTGGATCATCTTCGGCGACAGCGCGTTGCGCGCCTGCGGCCGGTTGACGGTCATGCGGGCGATGCCGTCGCCGATCTCGAGCAGCAGATCCTCGGTCACGATGTTCCTTTCCGGGGCTCGGCCCCCTCCTCCTGACCTCCTCCCGCGAGGGGAGGAGGAACGCAGCTTCCCGATCTCTCCTCCTCCCCTTGCGGGAGGGGGACGGGGGGAGGGGTCCCGCTGATCCGATCGGCGAGGGTGGCGCCGGGCCGCGGCGCGTCGCCCCAATACTGTTGCCGCAGCACGCGCTTCAGCAGCTTGCCGACCGGCGTGCGCGGCAGCGTTTCGACGAAATCGTAGCTGCGCGGGCGCTTGTAGGTGGCAAGCCGCGGCTCCAGCCAGGATGCGAGCTCCTCGGCCAGTTCCGGCGTCGGCGCCACGCCGGGCAGCGGCTGGACGACCGCCTTGACCTCCTCGCCGAACTCCCCGTTCGGCACGCCCAGCACGGCCACGTCGAGAACCTTCGGATGGGTCATCAGGAGGTTCTCCGCCTCCTGCGGGTAGATGTTGACCCCACCCGAGATGATGACGTCGTCCTTGCGGTCGGTGAGATAGAGGTAGCCCGCGGCGTCGAGGTAGCCGATATCGCCGATCGTGCTCCAGCCCCGGCTGTTGCGGCTGCGGTCCGTCTTCGCCGCATCGCCGTGATAGACGAAGGGCGTGCCGCCTTCGAAATAGATGAGGCCGGGCTCGCCCGGCGGCAGCTCGGTCTCGCCGGTCTCGTCCATGATGTGGACCGGCCCCCGCACCGACCGGCCGACAGAGCCCTTCCGCTCGAGCCATTCCGGCGTGGTGATGACGCAGAGCCCGTTGCTTTCGGTGCCGGCGTAGTACTCCTCGACGATCGGCCCGACCCACTCGATCATCCGCTCCTTGATCTCGATCGGGCAGGGGGCGGCGGCGTGGATGACGCGCTCCAGCGATCCGAGATCGTATTTCGCACGAACCTCCTCGGGCAGCTTCAGCATCCGCACGAACATGGTCGGCACGAGCTGGGCGTGCGTGACGCGATGACGCTCGATCGCTGCGAGCGCCGCCTCGGCATCGAAGCTCTCCAGAACGATCGAGGTGGCGCCGACCATCTGGATGGTCATGTTCCATTTGAGCGGTGCCGTGTGATAGAGCGGCGCCGGCGAGAGATAGACCGTGCGCTCGCTCAGCCCGTGCACCGGCACCAGGAACTTGGCGACGCCCACCGCCTCGCCCGGCGGCAGGTCGGGCAGCGCCGGCCTGATCCCCTTGGGGAAGCCGGTCGTGCCGGAAGAGTAGAGCATCAAGGCGCCCTGGCGCTCGCCGGGCAGCTTCGCATCCTCGACCGCGGCCAGCGCCGCCTCGTAGGACCGCGTCCCCGGCTCGGCCCCGTCCATCATCAGGATCGCTTCCAGGCCCGGCGCCAGGTTCCGCAGCTCCGCGACCTTGGCCGCATGGGCGCGCGACGTGACCAGCACCTTCGCGCCCGAATCCTTGAGGATGTAGGCGATCTCGGGGGCGGTGAGGTGGGTGTTGAGGCTGGTGAAGTAGAGCGCGTTGTTCTGCGTCGCCCAGACCGCCTCGAAAAAGCGGGGATGGTTCTCCAGCAGCTGCGCGACGAGATCGCCCGGGCGGAGGCCAAGATTGCGCAGCACCCGGG
>DATGFU010000681.1:0-3043 GCA_035308865.1 Allostellaceae bacterium
GCTGCGGACCAAGGCCTCGTCGCCCGCGATGTACCGCATCTCGAGCATCGTGGTGCGGATCGAGATATCCGCCTTGGCCTGGCGGATGCACTCGTCGATGGAGCGCGTGGCGTGGCCGACCTTCAGCCCGACATCCCACAGCACGTAGTAGAGAAACTCGACGATCTGCTCGGTGTGCGGCGTCGGCTTGTAGGGCAGCAGGAAGAGCAGATCGACATCGGAATGCGGTGCCAGCTCGCCGCGCCCATAGCCGCCGACCGCGGCGACGGCGATGCGCTCGCCCTTGGTCGGGTTGGCAACCCGGAACAGGCGGTCCGTCGCGACCCGATGCAGCGCCTGGACCAGCGTGTCGATGAGAAGCGTCGTGCCGGCCAGCACGCGGGCGCCATCCTGATCGGCCGTGAAGCGCTCGCGGATGACCGCGCGGCCGGCGCCAAGCGCCGCCTTGACGGCGTCTCTCACGGCCTGGTCGGTGGCGCCATCCTCGCGCACGGCCGCTTCAGCCAGCGCCTGGTCGAGCGCCGCCGGGTCGACAATGCCCGATAGGTCATATGACGACGCGGCGAGCCGGCGACGTCCGTTCGTCGGCTCGGGGGCAGTCTCCACCGGGGCTCGCCGTCGCCGCGCCAGAACGGGCATCTTCGCTGGGATCCGTTGTCGAGAAGGCCCTCATCATACGCGGGCTATGGCCGCGCGAGAACCCGCGCTTTCGAAGCGCAGGCTTCTCGCCGCGGGGCGGCGAGCGTAGTGTCGCGGCCGTCCGAAAGCATACGGGAAGCATGATGGCGGCGACGAAAACGGAGGCCACTCCGGGAACCGATCGGCTGTTCGAGCTGATCGGAGATCTCTCCTATCGGCAGGCGCCGCCGGGCGAGCATTTCGTGCTCGCGTCGGGAGCGACGAGCACCTACTTCTTCGATCTCAAGAAGACGATGCTCGATCCCGAGGGGATCAGCCTCGTCGCCGACCAGGTTCTCCGCCGCGTCGTGGCGATCGGCGCGCATGTCGTGGGCGGCCTCGCGATGGGCGCCGTGCCGATCGTGGTCGCGACGCTGGTCAAGGCCCACGCGGCCGGCTACGAGCTGCGCGGCTTCTGGGTGCGCAAGGAGCAGAAGGACCACGGCACCAAGGCCAAGGCGGACGGCTACTTGGAGCCGGGCGCCAAGGTCGTGATCGTCGAGGACGTCACCACCAAGGGCGGATCGGCCATGATGGCGGTGAACGAGGCGCGCGAGCGCGGCTGCGAGGTCACGGCGGTCGTCACGATCGTCGACCGCCAGGAGGGCGCGCGCGAGTTTCTCTCTTCCGAAGGAATCGAGCTGATCGCGCTTTACACCCGCGATCAGTTCCTACGCTGACGACCAGCCGTTCTCCAGGAGGTCGCGCGTCTCTGCCACCGCGACCTCCCAGATCGCGAGCATCTCCGCGTCGTCGCGCTGGTAGAGGCCGTGATAGTTGCCGTCGCCGACGGCGTGGCGGAGCCGTGTCGGATCGGCGGTGGCGAAGGCCTCGCGCGGCACTTCCGGCTTGGCCGTCGCGGGCATGGCGATACCGGGAAGCCGGGTCCACGGGAAGTTCTCCATCCAGGAGGCGTGCGAGGCCGCCGGGTCGATCGCCATGACCTTCGCCCAGGTCCGGGGCGCCCGCCACCAATCGTGAAGCCGGACTCGCGCGTCGCGGTGGCGATCCATCCATTCGGCGAAGACGGCGGCCACCGGCGCGTTGCCGCCATGGCCGTTGACCACCATGATGCGCCGGAAGCCGTGGCGATGGACGCTGTCCAGCATGTCCTCGATCAGCGCGGCGAAGGTCGAGAGGCGCAGCGCGATGGTGCCCGGATAGGCGAGGAACATCGAGGCGAGGCCGAACGGGAGCACCGGGAAGACCGGCACGTCGCCCGCCGCATCGGCGGCCACCCGCTCCGCCAGGATCGAATCGGTCGCGAGGCTGAGATAAGCATGCTGCTCGGTCGAGCCGATCGGCAGGATGCAGCGGTCGTCGAGCGCCACCCGGGCCTCGATCTGCATCCAGTTCATCTCCGCGACGCGCATGGGTTCCTCCGGTCCGAAGCCTACGGACTCTTCGCCTGTCGAAGATTTAATCCTCCCGCAAGGTCCCTGTAAGCTGGCGACACGATCTCTCAGCAGTGAACGCACCGCCGCCCGCGGCGCCGACCCTGGGAGTTCTGTCCATATGTCTGCAATGCCTCGCTTTGCCCGCACGCTTGTGCTGCTGGGCGCCACGACCGCGCTGTCCGCCGGTCCCCTCGTTTCCGCCTTCGCCGACACGCCGCCTCAGGCGGTGATCCAGATGCCGAGCTTCTCGCCGATCGTCGACAAGGTCCTGCCATCGGTCGTCAACATCTCGGTGATCGAGAAGAATGTCGGTCCGGTCGGCGACGACGAGGACGGCCAGGCCGTCCCCGACGAAGGCCCCTCGCCCGGCATGCCCGGCGACGGCACGCCCTTCGACGAGTTCCTCCACCGCTTCTTCGAGCAGCAGGGGCCGCGGGGCTTCGGCATGCCGATGCAGCAGGGCCCGGTGCAGGCGCTGGGGTCCGGCTTCATCATCGATCCTTCGGGCTATGTCGTGACCAACAACCACGTGGTCGGCCAGGCCGACAAGGTGACGGTCATCCTGCAGGACGGCACGCGCTATCCGGCCAAGATCATCGGCAAGGACGCGCGGACCGATCTCGCTCTGCTCAAGGTCGAGGCGCCGAAGCCGTTGCCGGCGCTCGAATGGGGCGATAGCGACAAGACCAAGGTCGGCGACTGGGTGCTGGCCGTCGGCAATCCCTTCGGCCTCGGCGGCACCGTGACCAACGGCATCGTCTCGGCGCGCGGCCGCTCGCTGGGCGAGTCGAGCTATGTCGACTACCTGCAGATCGACGCGCCGGTGAACCGCGGCAATTCCGGCGGCCCGACCTTCGACCTCGCCGGCCATGTCGTCGGCATCAACACCGCGATCTACTCGCCCAACGGCGGCAATGTCGGCATCGCCTTCTCAATCCCCTCGGACACCGCCAAGCCGGTGATCGAGG
>DATGFU010000682.1:0-3018 GCA_035308865.1 Allostellaceae bacterium
TGTCGACCAGGGTGTTGTCCCAGTCGAAGACGATCGCCCGCGGAGCCGGGATCATGCCCGGGGAGCGTCGAAATGCGCCGCCAGCAGGTCCCGGAGCGTCGTTGCGATCTCGCCCGGCCGCCCGTTCGCGATCACCCGGTCGTCGATCTGGGTCACCGGCAGGACCATCGAGGTCGTCGAGCTGAGCAGCGCCTCGCGCGCCTCCAGCGCCTCGGCGAGCGAGAAATGCCGCTCCACCACCGTCAGCCCGGCACGTCGGGCCAGACCCAGGAGCACGAGGCGGGTCACGCCGTTCAGGATGCGCGGGCTGGGCGGCGGCGTCACGAGCTCGCCGTCGCGGTTGACGATCCAGGCGTTGCTTGAAGTTCCCTCGGTCACCGTCCCGTCCGGATCGACCTGCCAGGCCTCGTAGGCCCCGGCCTCGCGCGCCCGTTGCTTGCCCAGCACGTTCGGCAGCAGCGAGACGGACTTGACGTCGCGCCGCGCCCAGCGCTGCTCCGGGATGGTGATGACGCGGATGCCGGTCTCCCACACTGCGGGATCCGGCCGCCGCGACCGCTTGGCGGTGACCACCAGCTGCGGCCGGGCCCTCGTCGGAAAGGCGTGGTCGCGCGGCGCCACGCCGCGCGTGATCTGCAGATAGACCGAACCCTCGGCGATTCTGTTCAGCCTGACGATCCGCTCCAGGATATGGATCAGCACCCGCTCGGTAACCGGCGCGACAATGTCGAGCTCGCGGAGCGATCGTGCCAGCCGGTCAAGATGCGGCCGCAGATCGATGAGCCGACCGCGATGGACGGCCGCTACCTCATAGACGCCGTCGGCGAACTGGTAGCCGCGGTCCTCGATCGGGACCACGGCCTCGCGCTGCGGCACGAACCGGCCGCTGACATAGGCGATACGCGACATCAGCCCTCGACCGGCTCGTCGCGCGGGGTGACGACGCCCAGCGACTTCAGCTTGCGGTGCAGGGCCGAGCGCTCCATGCCGATGAAGGCGGCGGTGCGCGAAATGTTGCCCCCGAACCGCGTCACCTGCGCCAGGAGGTACTCGCGCTCGAACATCTCGCGCGCCTCGCGCAGCGGCAGGCCCATCATCTCGCCGCCCTTCTCCCAGCGCAGCACCGCGGGGGCCACGGAGCCGACCTCCGCGGGCAGCATGTCGGCCCGCACCACCTCGCGCGGATCGCCCGAGACCATGATCAGGATCCAGTCGATCACGTTCTTGAGCTGCCGGACATTGCCCGGCCAGTCATAGGCCTGCAGCGCCGCCAGCGCGTCGTCTCCGAAACGCCGCGGGCTGAGGCCGGCGTTGCGTGCCGAACGCTCCATGAAATAGTCGGCGAGCATCGGGATGTCCTCGCGGCGCTCGCGCAGCGCCGGCACCTTCACCGGCACGACGTTGAGCCGGTAGAACAGATCCTCGCGGAATCGCCCCGCCTCGATCTCGGCGGCAAGATCGCGGTTCGACGAGGCGACCACGCGCACGTCGACCTCGACCCGGTTGCGGCCCCCTACCCGCTCGAAGACCTGCTCGTGGAGCACCCGCACGATCTTGCCCTGAGTCTCAAGCGGCATGTCCGCGACTTCGTCGAGCAGCAGCGTCCCGCCATGCGCCTGCTCGAACGTGCCGATCGTGCGCGGCGAGTCCGGTCCGAGCACGCCCGCTTCGGTGCCGAACAGTTCGATCTCCAGCCGCTCCGGCCGCATCGTCGCGCAGTTAAGGATGACCAGCGGCCCGTCCGCGCGGCGCGACTGAGCGTGCAGCACGCGCGCCGTCAGCTCCTTGCCGGCGCCGGGCGGGCCGGCGATCAGCACCCGCGACCCGGTCGGCGCGGCCTTCTCGATCTGCTGCCGCAGATGGTTCATCACCGAGGCACGGCCGATCAGCTCGGCATCGACGCCGGCGCGCAGCTTCAGCTCCTCGAAGTCGCGGCGCAGCCGCGCGGCCTCGATCGCGCGCTCGACCAGCAGCAGCAGCCGGTCGGACTTGAAGGGCTTCTCGATGAAGTCGTAGGCGCCGATCTTGATGGCGGCCACCGCGGTCTCGATCGTGCCGTGGCCGGAGATCATCAGCACGGGAAGCTGCGGCGCCTCGCGGCGGACGATCTTGAGGATTTCGATTCCGTCGAGCTCGCTCCCCTGAAGCCAGATGTCGAGGATCAGCAGGCCCGGCTGGCGCTCTCGGATGCGTGTCAGCGCCTGGGCCGAATTGGCCGCCTCGCGCGTCGCGTAGCCTTCGTCCTGGAGGATTCCACCGATCAGCATCCGGATGTCGGACTCGTCGTCGACGATCAGGATGTCATGCGCCATGAAGCACCGCTTCCGTGTGTTGTCCCTCGCCGCGAGGCGCGCGCGCCCGGCGGGCCGCCGCCGGGAAGACGAGGCTCACCTGCGCGCCCGATCGCGGGGCGTCGCGCAGCACCAGCTCGCCGCCATGGTCTTCCATGATCTTCTTGACGATGGCAAGGCCGAGGCCGGTTCCCTTGGCGCGGGTCGTGACATAGGGCTCGGTCAGGGTCTCGCGGCCCTCCTTCGGCAGGCCCTTGCCGTTGTCCTCGACAGTGAGGATCGTCCGCCCGCCAACGGTTTCGAGCGTGATCTCGATCCGGCCCGGCAGCGGGGGCTGGTCGGACCCCGCTTCGGCCACCTGGCGCGCGTGGATGGCATCGATCGCGTTCTGCAGCAGGTTGATCAGGGCCTGGCTGATCTGGCGGGAGTCGCAGCCGACCTCGACGGGCTCTGCCGGCAGCACCGTCTCGAAGCTGATCTCGGGATGCGCCGCCCGCTGCAGGAAAACCGCCTGGCGGGTGATCTCCAGCAGGTTTTCCGGCCGCATGGTCGGCGCCGGCATGCGGGCGAAGGACGAGAACTCGTCGACCATGCGCCCGATATCGCCGACCTGTCGGATGATCGTGTCGGTGCAAATCTCGAACGTGTCGGGATCGGTCGTGATCTCCTTGAGGTATTTCCGCTTCAGCCGCTCGGCGGAAAGCTGGATCGGGGTCAGCGGGTTCTT
>DATGFU010000683.1:0-5329 GCA_035308865.1 Allostellaceae bacterium
AGCCAACGCAGGGATCAAACCCGGCGACGAATTCGTGTCGGTCGACGGGCATTCGGTGCACACGTTCCAGGATCTGGTCGACGCGGTACGAGCCAATAGCGGCGATGTCATGCAGTTCGTGTTGCAGCGCGACGGCAAGGACGTGACCGTGACTGCGACGCCGACCGTCGTCGAAGAGACGGATGCGGCCGGGAACCAGACGAAGCGACGCCTCCTCGGCGTCAGCCCCCGCCCAGTCTACATTCGGCAAGGCCCCATCGATGCGGTGACGGTGGCGGCGCAAAGCACCTGGGATATGACGGTGCGGACACTGCACGGCATCGGCCAGATCATCGTAGGAACCCGGAGCACGCGCGAGGTCGGCGGCCTTGTCAGCATCGGGAAGATCCTGGATGACGCGGCCGCCGGTGGCGCCACGCTGTTTTTCGTCACGACGGCCGGCTGGTCGATCAGCCTGGGGCTCATCAATCTCTTCCCGATTCCGGTTCTTGACGGTGGGCACTTACTGTTCTATGCCGCCGAGGCCGTCCTGGGGAGGCCGCTCGGTCGGCGGACTCAGGAACTCGGCTTCAAGATCGGCTTGGCCCTGGTGCTCATGCTGATGGTTTTCGCCAACGGCAACGATCTCGTCCGTCTCGTGATCCCGATTCTGAAACATCTCTTCACCTGACTCGATCGACAGGCAGGCTGGCAGGAGGCATTTTGCGGCCAGGGTTGGAATCTTTCGTCCGCGGCAGCACGGCTGCCGTCGCTCTGCTCATCGCGTCGACCCCGGTGCTGCCCGCGGTAGCGGCGTTGCAGCTGGCCCAGATTCAGGAGGGCGGCACGATCCGGGCGGTGCGGATCGAAGGCACCGAGCGCATCGAACCCGAAACCGTCCGGTCCTATCTCCAGGTCCAGCCGGGGGATGCGTTCAACAACGCCAAGCTCGACCAATCCCTGAAGACGCTGTTCGGCACCGGCCTCTTCGCGGATGTGAGCCTCGCGCGCGACGGCGACACTCTGGTGGTGCGGGTGGTCGAGAACCCGATCATCAACCGCGTCGCCTACGAGGGAAACAGCCATTTCGACGACGACAAGCTGAACGACGAGGTCCAGCTCAAGTCCCGGTCGGTCTATACGCGGACCCGCGTGCAGGCCGACGTGAAGCGCCTTCTCGATCTCTACCGCCGGTCCGGACGCTTCGCGGCGACGGTCGAGCCCAAGGTCATCCAGCTGCCGCAGAACCGCGTCGATCTCGTGTTCGAGATCAACGAGGGCAAGACCACCAGCATCCGGTCGATCAACTTCGTCGGCAATAAGGTCTTCGACAACGACGACCTGACGGGAGTGATCTCCACCAAGGAGTCACGCTGGTACCGGTTCCTGTCCTCGGACGATACCTACGATCCCGATCGGCTCTCCTACGACCGCGAGCTTCTCCGGAAATTCTATCTGGCGCGCGGCTACGCCGATTTCCGGGTGGTTTCGGCGGTTGCCGAGCTGACGCCGTCGCGCGACGGCTTCATCATCACCTTCACGGTCGACGAGGGCGAACGGTACAAGTTCGGCCATATCGCGATGAATATCGGCCTGAAGGACCTCACGCGCGACGATCTGGAGCCGCTGCTGACCACCCATGACGGCGACTGGTACAACGTCGACGAGGTCGACAACTCGGTCAACAAGCTCACCGCCGCCGTGGGCGACCGCGGCTACGCCTTCATCGACATCCGCCCGCTGATCAACCGGCACAAGGACGAGCACACGCTCGACCTGACCTACGACATCGCCGAAGGCCCGCGGGTCTATGTCGAGAGGGTCGACGTCCAAGGCAACGTCACCACGCTCGACAAGGTCATCCGGCGCGAGATGGTGCTGGCCGAGGGCGATGCGTTCAATACCTCCAAGGTCAAGCGCTCGGAGCAGAACCTGAAGAATCTCGGCTTCTTCAAGACGGCCGAGGTGACCAACGTCCAGGGCAGCGCTCCCGACCGGACCGTGCTCAACGTGAAGGTGGAAGAGCAGTCCACGGGCGAGATCAGCGTCGGCGCCGGCTATTCGAGCGCCTACGGGCTTCTCGGCAATTTCGGCATTCGCCAGCGCAACTTCCTCGGCCGCGGCCAGGACGTGAGCATCCAGGGCACGCTCGCGCAGTACGAGCAGAACGCGAGCATCAGCTTTACCGAGCCTTATTTCCTCGATCGGCCGATCGCCGCCGGTTTCGACATTTTCGATACCGAGCAGAACACCCAGACGATCGCGACATACGATCTGGCCGAATACGGATTGACGCTGCGGATGGGCTTCGACCTGTACCAGGATCTGCACAACACGGTGCTGTACTCGGTCCGCAACGAGCGCATCACGAATGTGCTGTCGACGGCCTCGGTGTTCATCCTGGAAGAGGAAGGCAATCGCACCGCGTCCGTGATCGGCGACACGATCCTTTATGACAAGCGCGACAACCGAATCAATCCGACCGACGGCTATTACGCCTCGCTCGACCTCTCCTATTCCGGGCTGGGCGGCAGCGTCCGGTACTACAAGCCGGTGTTGTCGGGCGGATATTATTATTCGATCGCGCCGAAATGGGTGCTCGGCATCACCGCCCAGGGCGGCGAGACCTTCGGCGTCGGCCAGGATGTCTCCATCGAGGACCGCACCTTCATCGGCGGCGACAATCTGCGCGGCTTCGCACCGGGCGGCATCGGTCCGCGCGACATCTCGACGAGAGACTCGCTGGGCGGCAACGTTTTCTACGTGGGCTCCGCGACCCTCCAGATCCCGCTGGGCCTGCCTGAGGAGTTGGGGATCGGCGGCCGCGTGTTCACCGATTTCGGCTCGCTCTTCGGGATCGATCTGCCGGGCAACAACGTGATCAACGGTCAGAAGATCAACCGTGCCGATCTCGTCGACAGCCATACGCTCCGCGTGGCGAGCGGCGTGGGCGTTTCCTGGAAATCCCCGATGGGGCCGATTAAGATCGATTTCGGCATTCCGCTGATCAAGAACCATTACGACGAGCGTGAAGTGGTTCACGTCTCGTTCGGTACGAAATTCTAATTCGTCACGAGGGTCACCAATGTTCTGTTCCGCACGTCTAAACGGCTCTGCCGCACGTTTTGTCGCGTTGGCCCTGGCCGGGTTGTGTTCTACCGCCGCTCTTGCCCAGTCGACTGGAAACCCGGTCGCGGTCCCGGATTCGGCCCTGGGGCCCGCTGGCGGCCGACCGCCGTCGCCGTCGCCCGCTACGGCCCCAGCCACTGCGCCCGCTCCGGCCGCCGCGCCCTCGACGGCGCCGCTGGCACCCAGCAGCGCCTCGACCTCGGTACCGATCCCCGTGATCATGGTGGTCGATCTCGAAGGCGTCGTCGGCGATTCCAAGGCCTACAAGTCGATCCAGGGTCAGCTGGAGGCGATGCGGCAGCAGGCCGAGAAGGAAGTCGGGCAGAAGAAGACGGAGCTCGAGACGGCCGAGCAGGACTTCCAGCGCGATGCCCGCAGCGGCGCCGTGCCCGCCGACCAGATCGAGGACAAGCGCCATGGCCTGGCGATGCGCCAGGACCTGCTTCAGAAAGAGGCAGAGGCCAAGCGGGAGCAGCTCCGGCAGGCCTACGGCAACGCCATGGAGAAGGTGAAGCAGGCACTGCTCGAGATCATTCAGGGCTTGGCGGTCGAACGCCGAGCCAACCTCGTCCTGTACCGCTCGGCGGCGATGCCGCTCGACCGCTCGTTCGAGGTCTCGAAGGAGGCGCTGACGCGGCTTGACCAGAAACTGTCGACGGTCGCCGTGACGATGCCGGCGGCTCCGGTAGCGTCGGCCCCGGCGTCGGCGACGCCCGCGTCCACGGCGCCGGCGGCTCCCAAGAAGAAGTAGCGGATGGCCGACCCCCGGTTCTTCCGGGCGGCGGGTCCGTTCACGGTCGGCGAAGTGGCGCGCGCCACCGGTTGCGAAATCGGTGGCGCCGCGCGGACGGATCTGGTGCTCGACGACGTGGCCCCGCTGGAGACGGCGGGGCCAAGCCATTTGTCGTTCCTCGCCAATCCGCGGTACGGCGAGGCGTTCGCCGCGTCCTCGGCGGGCGCCGTCTGCGTATTGTCGGCCGCGGTCGCGGAGGCGCCGTCGGGTGCGACCCTGTTGATCTCAAGCGATCCCTATCGCGCCTTCGCACGGGCGGCGCGGCTATTCTATCCGGCAACGCCGGTCGAGCCCGGCATTGCGTCCAGTGCCGTCATCGCCGAGACCGCGCGGATCGGCGACGCGGTGGCGATCGGCCACCACGCGGTGATCGAGGCCGGCGCCGAGATCGGCGCCGGGACGTCGATCGGCATCGGCAGCGTCGTCGGGGCCGGCGTCGTCATCGGGGCCGACTGCCGGATCGCTGCCCATGTCACGCTCAGCCATTGCCTGATCGGCGACCGCGTGACGCTCTATCCCGGCGTCCGCATCGGACAGGACGGTTTTGGCTTCGCGCCGGGCCGCGGCGGCCACGAGAAGGTGCCGCAGCTCGGCCGCGTCATCGTCGAGGACGATGTCGAGATCGGCGCGAACGCCACGATCGACCGGGGCGCCCTGCCGGACACCACCATCGGTGCCGGCTCGATGATTGATAATCTCGTCCAGATCGGACACAACGTCGTCATCGGTCGCGGCTGCGTTCTGGTCGCGCAGACCGGCATTTCCGGCAGCACCCGGCTCGGCGATTTCGTCATGGTCGGCGGACAAGGAGGGTTGGCGGGGCATCTCACGATCGGCGATGGCGCGAGGATCGGGGCGAAGAGCGGAGTCATGCGGGACATCCCGCCCGGCACCACGGTCGGCGGCATTCCGGCCGTCCCCGTCGTGCAGTGGCACCGCCAGACCGCGATGCTGGAGCGGCTGGTGAAGAAGAAGGACAAGCAGCCATGAATGAGGCTCATGCCGCGGCGGCGGTCGATCTGGACATCGTCCGGATCATGGAGCTGATCCCGCACCGCTATCCGTTCCTGATGATCGAGCGGCTGACCGAGATCGTTCCCTACGAGAGCGCCGTCGGCATCAAGAACGTCTCGATCAACGAGCCACACTTCCAGGGGCACTTCCCGGACCGCCCGATCATGCCGGGGATGCTGATCATTGAGGCCATGGCGCAGACGGCGGCCTGCCTGGTGATGCAATCGCTCGGCCTCAGCCGCGAGGGCAAGGTCGTCTACTTCATGAGTATCGACGAGGCGCGGTTCCGCAAGCCGGTGGTGCCCGGCGACACGCTGAAGATCCATGTCCAGAAACAGCGCCGCCGCGGCAATGTCTGGCGGTTCGCCGGCGAGGCCAAGGTCGAGGGCGTATTGGTCGCCGAGGCGGTCTACA
>DATGFU010000684.1:0-5663 GCA_035308865.1 Allostellaceae bacterium
TGCCTGGAGGCGTTCTTCCGCGAACTCGCGCAACGCTTCGAGAGCGGTTTCGACCCGGCGCTCAGCATCTCCGCTTCGCCACAGGAACTGACGCCGCCGGCCGGCTATTTCTTTGTCGCGCGCCTCGTGCGGCGACCGGTCGGCTGCGGCGCGCTGAAGGTCAAGGACGACGGAAGCGGGGAGATCAAGCGGATGTGGGTCGCGGCGGCCGCCCGCGGCCATGGCATCGGGAGTCGCATCCTCGCGACGCTGGAGGATAAGGCATGGGCCTTGGGACTCCGTGTTCTGCGGCTCGAGACCAACGGGACCCTGACCGAGGCCCAGACGCTCTACCGGAGGCGCGGGTATTGCGAGGTCAAGCCCTTCAGCGCCGAGCCCTACGCCCATCACTGGTTCGAAAAGACGGTTCCGCCCCACCCGCCCTGACGCTGCCTAGTGTGGCGATTCCGAAATTCGCCTCCCCTCGTGGCATGTGCGACGTTGTCCGTTCGCCGGCCGCGGGCTACCACGTCCCTCATGCCTGAAGCCCTGCCCATCTCTCTGACTCTCGGCAGCGAATCCGCGACGGAGGCGCTTGCCGGGCGTCTCGCCGGCGCGGTGCAGCCCGGCGATGTCGTCGCGCTGTCCGGCCCGCTCGGCATCGGCAAATCGGTGTTCGCCCGCGCCTTCGTGCGGGCGCTCGCCGGCGCGGACGAGGAGGTGCCCAGCCCGACCTTCACGCTGGTGCAAGGCTACGACACGCCGGCCGGCACGGTGTGGCATTTCGATCTTTATCGGTTGACGGTGCCGGAGGAAGCGTTGGAGATCGGCTTCGAGGAGGCGCTCGGCGATCTCGCCGTGCTGATCGAATGGCCGGAGCGGCTCGGGCCGCTGCTGCCCGTCCGGCGCCTCGATGTGATGCTTGCGGAAGGCGCCACGCCCGAGTCGCGGGTGGCACGAATTGCCGGTCGCGGCGGCGGCACGCTGGCGGTGCGGGCGAGCCTGTGAGCGATCGCGACGGTTCGCGCGCCGCCTTCCTCGCCCGATCCGGCTGGCGTGGTGCCCGCATCGAGCCCCTGGCTGGCGATGCCTCGTTCAGGCGCTACTTCCGCCTCATCAACGGCGAACGGCGGGGGATGCTCATGGATGCGCCGCCGCCGCGCGAGGATGTGCGGCCGTTCCTCGGCATCGCACGGCTGCTCCATGGGCTCGACTACTCGGCGCCGCTCGTTTTCGCGCAGGACATCGAGGACGGGTTCCTGGTGCTCGAGGATCTGGGCGACGAGACCTATACGCGCGTGATTGCCGCCGGCGGCGACGAGCGCCCGCTCTACGAGGTCGCGGTCGACCTGCTCGCCGACCTGCACGATCGCTTCGATGCCGCGGCGCCGCATCCTGTGCCCGACTATTCCGACGAGCGGCTGCTGTTCGAGGCGTCCCTGCTCACCGACTGGTTTCTGCCGGCCGCAACCGGCCGTGCGACCGCGGATGATTTGCGCGCCGAATATCTGGCGCTGTGGCAGGACCTCCTGTCGCTGGCGCGTTCCGTCCCGCCGAGCCTCGTGCTGCGCGACTACCATATCGACAATCTGATGCGGCTCGACCGGCCGGGGCTGCGTGCCTGCGGTCTTCTCGACTTCCAGGACGCGGTGATCGGGCCGGTCGCCTACGATCTCGTCTCGCTGATCGAGGATGCGCGCCGCGACATCGCGCCGGCGCTGCGCGCGGCAATGCGGGCACGCTATCTCGCCCGGCGGCCGGAGATCGACCCAGAGGCGCTCGACCGCGCCACGGCGGTGCTGGGCGCCCAGCGCCACGCCAAGGTGATCGGCATCTTCTGCCGGCTCGCGATCCGCGACGGAAAGCCGGTATATTTGCATCACCTGCCGCGGCTGTGGCGCCTGATCGCACGGAGCCTCCGCCACCCCGATCTCGCCCCGATGGAGCGCTGGATGGACCGACACGTGCCCGCCGAGCTTCGGGTGATCCCGGCTTGCTCCCCCGCCGGAGCCGCGGGGTGATCCGGCCGCGTGTCGGAATGGTGCTGGCGGCCGGGCGCGGCGAGCGCTTGCGGCCGATCACGGACACGCTGCCGAAGCCGCTGGTCGAAATCGCCGGCCGCCCGCTGCTCGACCATGCC
The DNA here is from genome assembly GCA_035308865.1 of Allostellaceae bacterium. Lineage (GTDB taxonomy): Bacteria > Pseudomonadota > Alphaproteobacteria > ATCC43930 > CGMCC-115725 > DATGFU01. The sequence continues at coordinate 2,120 of DATGFU010000684.1, forward strand.
ATCGACCGGCTCGCGGCGGCGGGGGTCGAGACGGTGGTCGTCAACACCCATTATCTCGCCGCGCAGATCGCGGGGCATCTCGCGGCGCGTCCGAGCCCACGCATCATCATTTCCGAAGAGACCGAGGAGGCGCTGGAGACCGGCGGCGCCATCGTACACGCGCTGAAGCTGCTCGGCGGCGAGCCGTTCTACGTGGTCAACGGCGACAGCTTCTGGCTCGACGGCAAGGTGCAGGCCCTGCAGCGGCTGGCCAGCGCCTGGGATCCGACACGGCGCGATGCGGTGCTGCTGCTCCAGCGCAGCGTGACGGCGGTGGGCTATGACGGCCAGTACGGCGATTTCGCGCTCGACCAGATGGGCGCTCCTCGCTGGCGTGGCGAGACCGAGGTCGTGCCCTATCTCTATGCCGGGGTGCAGCTGCTATCGCCGAAGCCCTTCCGCGGCATGGCGGCGGAGCGGTTCTCGGTGCGCCGGATCTGGGACGGGGCGATCGCGGCCGGGCGGATCGGCGCCATCGTCCACGATGGCGAGTGGTACCATGTCTCGACCCCGGCGGGCCTGGATCTTGTCCGCCAGCGGCTGGAGCATCGCCGGATCGAACGATGAGCACGCGCCCCACCGTCTGGACGATCGCGGCGGAAGCGCGCTTCCTCGACGCGCTGGTGGCGGGTCTGTTCGAGCGGCACGGGCGCGATCCGCTGGCCCTGGCGGCCGCCGAGATCATCCTGCCGAGCCGCCGCGCGGCGCGCAGCCTGACCGAGGCCTTCCTCCGCGCTTCCGGCGGCACGCCGCTGCTGCTGCCGCGGCTGAGCGTGCTCGGCGATCTCGACGAGGACGAGATCGAGCTGGGTGCCAGAGGCGAGGGCGCCCAGGCGCTCGACCTGCCGCCGGCGATCGCCCCGCTGCGCCGGCAGCTGCTGCTGGCGAGGCTGGTGCGGCGCTGGGGCCGCGTGCGCGACGGCGGCGAGATTCCGCCGGGCCAGGCGCTGGCGCTGGCCGGCGACCTCGCGCGGCTGATCGATCTCGTCCATGCCGAGCGGGTCGGGTTCGACCGGCTCGAATCCCTGGCGCCGCCCGAGCTGGCGAGACACTGGGAGGTGACGGTCGAGTTCCTGGCGATCGTGCGCGAGCACTGGCCGGCGCTGCTCGAAGCCGAAGGCGCCATCGACCCCGCGGACCGGCGCAACCGGCTGATCGCCGCCCGCATCGCCGCCTGGCAGGCGCGGCCGCCGGAGACGCCGGTCATCGCCGCGGGCTTTGCGACCGCGATTCCCGCGGCGGCCGATCTGCTGGCCGCGATCGCGGCGCTGCCGGCCGGCGCGGTGGTGCTGCCTGGCCTCGATCGCGCGGCCGACGACGCGCTCTGGGCGGCGATCGGTGCGGATTCGAGCCACCCGCAGCACGGGCTTGCCCGGCTCCTCGACCGGATCGGCATCTCGCGCGAGGCTGTCGCCGACTGGCCGGCTCTGCCGGCCGCGCCGGAGGGGCGGGCGCTGATTCTGCGCGAGGTCATGCTGCCGGCGGCCGAGACGCAGCGCTGGCGCCAGCCGTCGCCGGTGCCGTCCGGGGCCTTCGATGGGCTGACCCGGCTCGATCTGGCCGGGCCGCAGGAGGAGGCAGGCACCATCGCGCTCCTTCTGCGCGAGCGGCTGGAGACCCCCGGCGCAACCGCCATGCTCGTGACGCCGGACCGCGGCCTCGCCCGCCGCGTGGCGGCCGAGCTCCGGCGCTGGGAGATCGAGATCGACGATTCCGGCGGCGTGCCGCTCGCCCGCACCCCGCCGGCCGCGTTCCTTCGACTGCTCGGCGAGGCAGCGCTGGAGCGGCTCGCGCCGGTGCCGCTGCTGGCTCTGCTGCAGCATCCGCTCGCGGCCGCCGGTCTGCCGGCTGTCGAGTTCCGCGAGCACGTCCGGGCGTTCGAGCGGGAATGCCTGCGCGGCCCGCGGCCGGCGCCGGGACTGGCCGGGCTGCGCGCCCTCGCCGGGCCGGACGAGCTGGAGCTGGTCGACCGGCTGAACCTCGCGCTGGGCGAGTTCCTGGCGCTGTCGGAGCAGCGCGACCTCCCCTTTGGCGATCTCGTCGCTGCCCATGTGCGGGCCGCCGAGCGCCTCGCCGCGACCGACGAAGCCGGCGGCGCCGAGCGGCTGTGGGCGCAGGATGCCGGCGAGGCGCTGGCGCTCTTCGTCGCCGAGTTGGCCGAGACCGGCGGCGATTTCGAGCCGGTCGCGGGCGCCGACTACCCGGTGCTGTTCGAGGCGGCGCTGGCCGGCCGCGTCGTCCGGCCGCGCTGGGGTCGCCACGCCAGGTTGCAGATCCTCGGCACGCTGGAGGCGCGGCTGCAATCGGCCGATCTCGTCGTGCTGGGCGGGCTCAATGAGGGCGCCTGGCCGGCCGATCCCGGCCACGATCCCTGGATGTCGCGGCCGATGCGCAAGGCGCTCGGCCTGCCGGCGCTCGAGGCGCGCGTCGGCCAGGCAGCGCATGATTTCGCCATGGCCTTCATGGCGCGCGAGGTCGTGATGACCCGGGCGCTCCGGGTCGAGGGGACGCCCACCGTGCCGTCGCGCTGGCTGCTACGGCTTAATACGGTGCTAAGCGCGCTCCAAATGGCCGGCCTGCCCGAGAGCCGGGCGGCATTCCGCGACCATCAGCGCGCGCTCGACCGGCCGGCGGAGATCCGCGCGATCGAGCGGCCCGTGCCGCGGCCGCCGGCGGCCGCGCGGCCGCGCGAGTTGTGGGTCACCGAGATCGAGACCTGGCGGCGCGATCCCTACGCGATCTACGCCCGGCGGATCCTGCGGCTGGAACCGCTCGACCCGCTCGACCAGGAGCCCGGTGCCGCCGAGCGCGGCAGCCTGATCCACCAGGCGCTCGACGCCTTCCTCCGTGCATATCCCGGGAACCTGCCGCCCGACGCGGCCGCGGCGCTCGAGGCAGCGGGCCGAACCGCCTTCGGTGCGGCGCTGTCGCGGCCGGGCGTCTGGGCCTTCTGGTGGCCGCGCTTCCGGCGCATCGCCGCCTGGTGGGTCGAGACCGAGCGCGAGCGTCGGGCCAAGCTTGCCGGATCGCAGGCCGAGACCGAAGGCCGGCTCGCCTTCGACGGCCGGGCGGCGCCGTTCCGGCTGCGCGCCCGTGCCGACCGGATCGATCGTCTCGCCGTGGGCGGGCTTGCCATCATCGACTACAAGACCGGCGTGCTGGCGCGGCCGGCGGAGGTGATGCTCGGCTTCGCGCCGCAGCTGGCGCTGGAGGCCGCCATCGCGGAAGCCGGCGGGTTCGATGGCGTGCCGGCGGCGCCGGTCGCCGCGCTCGAATTCTGGCGTCTCTCCGGCGGCGATCCGGCCGGCGAGATCAAGCCGCTTGCCGACCCCGCCGCGCTCGCCGAGGCCGCTCATGGCGGGCTCGAACGTCTGATCTGGGAATTCGACGATCCGGCGACGCCCTATCCCGCCCGTCCGCACCCGGCCTACGCGCCGCGCTACGGCAACTACGACCACCTCTCGCGGGTGCTGGAATGGGGGGAGACAGGGTAGGCAGGAGGCGC
>DATGFU010000685.1:0-6229 GCA_035308865.1 Allostellaceae bacterium
TCTCGTCGCGGCCGGCCGGCGCGACTGCATGGTCGCATGGACAGGCGAGCACGTGGTTGACCTGCCTCTGAGCACGGTTCCGCCGACCCACGCGGGCTTGGACCCAGACGGCCCGCTCGTCGCAACGGCCCGGGCGCTCGGCATCAGCTTCGGCGACTGAAGAGCGGCGATGCTGCCCAATGGGCACCGTGGCCACCCCAGCGTCGGCGTTGATGCAAATCAACGGCCGCTGCCGGAACCCCGCCTAGGGTTCGTCGACTCGTGAGGGAGGAATCATACATGGTCGGCGTGACGCTTTCTGCCGAACTCGTCAAATCGGCGCCCCCGGAAGTCCGCCGATGGATCGAGGCTCAGGTGCGCACCGGTCTGTCGCTGGACCATCCGCTTCCCACTCAGCAGACCCGGGACGAAGCCGACGAGGTCGACATCTGCAGCTACGAAGAGGCCGCGAAGATCGTCCAGCTGATCGCGGACGACTATCTCGCAACCCGCGTCTTATTCGAGCTCGGTCGCGACGTCGGCCACACGGTGCACTGGCATGCCGAGGTCTACGCGATCCGGACGGACGATCTTGCCCACGGGATGCAGGTCGCGGATGAACGGCGCCTGGAACACTGCCTCGCCAAGATCGAAGACGCCTTCAAGCGCGTCCGCGGCAATGCTCGCGCCAAGTTCGTCGTATTCGACCGCAACCACCGTTGCTACATACGCCTTGGGACCCACTGGCATATCCGCGATCTGTGGCACGCCGTGGCGAGCACGCCCCACGGCGACGAGATGCAGGCGCACAAGGCATCGGGGCAGGCCGGGACGCGGACATAGCCGGGCCCGACGACGAGCACACGGAATTGGATATACAGGTGCTGAGTTCGCCGGACGGTCGGTCTCTCCCGAACCGAAATCGTATCGACGAGTGGAAGGAGATCAGATGAGCCGATTTCGCCGCTGGTATGTGATCGCGGATGGCGGGCGTGCCCGGATCCTCGCCGGCGATCCCCGCCTCCACGAGCTGGAACCGGTCAACGACATGGAGTCATCGGCGGTTCACAACAAGTCGCATGACCTCGGCAGCGACCGTCCCGGCCACACGCACGAGTCGGTCGGTGGATCGCGCCACGCGGTAGAGGCGCCGGACTATCATGCGAAGGCCACACTCGGCTTTGCCGAGGCACTCGCCTCTGCGATTACCGAGGGGTTCGAAAGTCAGGCTTACGATCTTCTCGTCCTCGTGGCGCCGAGCCGCTTTCTGTCGGTTCTGCGCGCGTCGCTTCCGTCCGCAGTGGACAGGCTGGTCGAGGCAACGCTCGCCAAAGATCTGACCCACCTGCCCCTGGGCTCGCTGACCGAGCGGCTGGCAGAAATACGCCGGACGGGCTGACGCGGCGCGCAGGCAGCACCAGCGAGATCAATGACGTGATTGACTTTGCCGGCCCGGCCCGCGGTGCCATCTCTCGCGGTTGATCTTGATCAACCCACGCCGCGCGCGATGGCGGACAATCCCGTCAGGCTTGTCAAACTGGCCCGAGGAGGCTTGCCAATGACCGTCCGAACCATCGCAGTGCCGTGCTATGGCAGCATGGACATCGAGCCCATGCTCGATGCCGGCCTGCACCTTGCCCAGCCCCTGGGCGCCCATCTCGAGGTTATCTATATCGTCCCCGACGCCGCGGCGGAGCTGATGATGTTCCCGTCGAGCGCGCTCGCCGCCGGGCTGCTGCCGGTCGATCGCCTGACCAGGGAGCTGCAGGATGAAGCGGTCCGGCAGCGCCATCACTTCGAGGAATGGTGCCGGACCAACGGCGTCGGCGGTCATCCGGAGGGGCACCGCATCGACAGCGTCTTCGCCCGCTGGATCGATGAAGAGGGTACGCTCGAGACGGTTGTGATGCGGCGGGGGCGCCTTGCCGACCTGACCCTGGTGCGGCTCCCCACCCCCGGCGACATCGGTAGCAGTCGCTGCTTCGACTCTGCGGTGATCGCCACCGGCCGGCCGGTGCTGGTCGTCCCACAGCGCTGCCCGACGGATCTCCTGCGCACCGTCGCCATCGCCTGGGACGGGAGCCTCGAGGCGACCCATGCGGTCGCGATGGGCATGCCGATCCTGCGGGCAGCCGCACGAGTCCTGGTCGTCACGGCCGGACATCCGCACGATGTGAGCGGGCTGGGAATCGAGCTCGTCGACTCGCTGCGTTGGCACGGGATCGAGGCGGAGGCGATCGAACCGCCCGTCAACGGGCATGGCGCCGGCGAGACCCTGATTGCCACGCTGCGCAAGCACGAGGCCTCCATGCTGGTGATGGGCGCCTTCACGCACAGCCGAATCCGCGAGACCCTGATCGGGGGTGTCACCCGGCACGTGCTGCGCCACTCGCCCGTTCCCGTGCTGATGGCCCACTGAACGCGAAAGGGGCCGCAGGAAGCTGCGGCCCCATGAACTCCTGTCGCGCCGGGGATGGCTCAGCCGTTCGCCAGCGCCTTCACCAGATCCGAACGCGCCACAATGCCGACCAGCTTGCCGTCCCGCAGGACCGGCACGCGCTTGATCGATTTCTTGGTCATCAGGCGGGCAATCTCGGAAACCGGCGTCTCCGGCGCCACCGTGACGACTTCCGTGTGCATCACGTTCCGCACCTTGTCCTGCTCGGAACGGACGTAGTCGAGGAAGCTCGGATTGAGATTGAAGCCTTCGGCCAGCATGTGGAGCCACCAGGCTTGCTTGTCGGCGTCGGCGTCGTGCCAGCGGACGAGGTCCGCCTCGGTCACGATGCCGGCGAGCTGTCCCGATTCTTCCAGCACCGGCACCCCGCTGATGTGGCGCTGTCCCAAGATCTTCGCGACGTAGATGAGCGAGGTGTGCGGCCGCACCGTCACGACATCGCGCGTCATCACATCCGCGGCCGTCAACGTCGAGGTCTCAAGCATCATCGATCCTCCGAGCTCGGTGCGCCGCGGGCTGCAGCGCAGGAACCAACATCGATCCTAGCCTCCCGCGGGGCGTTGACCCAGGTCAACCGGCCAATCAAAGCCTCGCGCAGCGTGGGATGCGCACAGCACCGCAATGGCGCAGCTGGCGGCATGCGCGTCCGCACTGTCGGCACGGCTGGTGAGCACGATCGGAACGCGGGCGCCGAGGACGATGCCCGCGGCATCCGCGCCGGCCAGGAAAGTCAGCTCCTTGGCGAGCATGTTGCCCGCCTCGAGATCCGGCACGACCAGGATGTCGGCATCGCCCGCCACCGGTGAGTCGATTTGCTTGATCGCGCAAGCCTCGCGGCTGATCGCATTGTCGAGGGCGAGCGGACCATCAAGCAGGCCGCCGAGGATCTGCCCGCGGTCCGCCATCTTGCACAAGGCCGCCGCGTCGATCGTCGAGGGGAGCCGCGAGGTCACGGTCTCGACAGCTGACAGGACAGCCACCTTCGGCCGTGAGATGCCGAGGGCATGGGCGAGTTCGATGGCGTTGCGCACGATGTCGGCCTTGTCGTCGAGCGTCGGCGCGATATTGATCGCGGCATCGGTGATGAGCAGCGGCTTCGGGTAGCTCGGCACGTCCATCACGAAGACATGGCTGATGCGGCGGCCGGTCCGGATGCCGGTCTCTTTCCGCATGACCTCTTCCATCAGCTCGTCGGTGTGGAGACTGCCTTTCATCAGCGCTGCGGCCTCGCCTGCCCGAACGAGCGCGACCGCGCGTTCCGCGGCAGCGTGGCTGTGCGGCTGGTCGACCAGGCGGTATCCGCCGATATCGATGTCCAGCGTGCTGGCGAGCGCGCGGATCCGCCCCTCGGGGCCGACCAGGATCGGCTCGATCAGGCCGGCGCGTGCCGCCGCCGCCGTGCCGGCGAGCGAGGGCTCATCGCAGGGATGGGCCACCGCCATCCGGATCGGTGCGAGTCCTCGGCAACGCTCGATCAGAGCCGCATGCTGCCGGTGTGCCTTGGTCATTCCGCCCCGTCGGCCAGAGCCTCCAGCGCCTCCCAGTCATGGACCAGGATCGAATGCGCGTCCGGCACGTCGATGATCGCATCCCGCTTCAGCCGCGAAAAGAGCCGGCTTACCGTCTCGACGGTCAGGCCAAGGTGATCGGCGATGTCGACGCGGCTCATCGGCAGCTTCACCTTCTGCCCCGCGGCGTGCGGCGCGGCGGTGCGTTCGGCCTGCGAGACCAGGAAAGAGGCGAGCCGCTCGGTCGCGGTCTTGCGTCCGAGAACGACCATCTGTATCTGCGCCGTGGCCAAGCGGTCATAGGCAAGCGTCAGCATCTCGCGGGCGACGCGCGGGCTTTCGCTGGCCAGGCGCTCGATCTGCGGCTTCGGGTAGCGGCGGATGACGCACTCGACGATCGCCTCGGCCGTGTAGGTGTGGACGCCGTTAAGGTCGAAGCTGATCAGGTCGCCGGGCAGGAAGAAGTCCGAGACCTGACGGCGGCCGTCGGCCATCAGCTTGCAGATGCGCACCGCACCCGACAGGATCTTGTAGCAGAAGGCCGCCTTGTCGCCTTCCCAGAACAGCGCCCTGTCGCGCTCGATGCGGAAATTGACGCCCAGCGGCTCGATCGGCGCGAAGCCTTCGAGGGCCAGCGTATGCGCCGGTTGCCGATGGGATGCCGTCGTGGCCGTCGTGGTCTGGAACATCGCCGCTTCTCCGCGTCTCCGGTTCGCCCCTCGCGAACGGTCACATCAAAGCGCTTCCCTGCCGCCGGCATAATTCGGTTAGTCCCGTAAGGGAAACCACGTACGCGCGGCAGGCCGCGGATGGTCTTCCTTCCGATCTCATCCTTTCGGCCAAGGTCTAAAGGCCCGTTGATTCAGATCAACCTGGTTGGTCGGATGCGGCGGCATCGTGGAATCGTCGCGCGGCATATGCCGCTGATCACGCAACCCCAAAAGGGAGATCCTCCCCATGTCCGTCAGCCTGCCGGCACCGCCGTTCAAGTCGCGCTATGGCAACTTCATCGGCGGCCGCTGGGCCGAACCGGTGAGCGGGCGCTATTTCGACAACGTCTCGCCGATCAACGGCAAGCCGATCTGCGCGGTGGCGCGCTCGGGCGCGGCCGATGTCGAGTTCGCGCTCGATGCGGCCCACGAGGCGAAGGACGCCTGGGCTCGCACCAGCACGACCGAGCGGGCCAACATCCTCAACGCGATCGCGCAGCGGATGGAGGAAAATCTGGAAACCCTCGCCGTCGCCGAGACCTGGGACAACGGCAAGCCGATCCGCGAGACGCGGGCCGCCGACATCCCGCTCGCGATCGACCATTTCCGCTACTTCGCCGCCTGCATCCGGGCGCAGGAAGGCTCGATCGGCGAGATCGACCACGACACCGTCGCCTATCATTTCCACGAGCCGCTGGGCGTCGTCGGCCAGATCATCCCGTGGAACTTCCCGCTGCTGATGGCCGCCTGGAAGATGGCGCCGGCGCTGGCGGCGGGGAACTGCGTCGTGCTGAAGCCGGCGGAGCAGACCCCCGCCTCGATCCTGGTCTGGGCCGAGCTGGTGGGCGACCTGCTGCCGCCGGGCGTGCTCAACATCGTCAACGGCTTCGGCCTCGAGGCCGGCAAGCCGCTCGCCTCCAGCCCGCGCATCGCCAAGATCGCCTTCACCGGCGAGACCACGACCGGCCGGCTGATCATGCAGTACGCCAGCCAGAACCTGATCCCGGTGACGCTGGAGCTGGGCGGCAAGTCGCCCAACATCTTCTTCGCCGACGTGTGCGCCGAGGATGACGATTTCTTCGACAAGGCGGTCGAAGGCTTCGTCATGTTCGCGCTCAACCAGGGCGAGGTCTGCACCTGCCCGAGCCGCGCGCTGATCCAGCACTCGATCTACGAGCGCTTCATGGAGCGCGCGCTCGCCCGCGTCGCCGCGGTGCAGCAGGGCAGCCCGCTCGACCCGTCGACCATGATCGGCGCCCAGGCGTCGAGCGAGCAGCTCGAGAAGATCCTGAGCTACATCGATATCGGCAAGCAGGAAGGCGCCGAGCTGCTGGCCGGCGGTGCCCGGACCCAGCTCGGCGGCGACTTGGCCGGCGGCTACTACGTCCAGCCGACCGTGTTCCGCGGCCACAACCGGATGCGCATCTTCCAGGAGGAGATCTTCGGGCCGGTCCTGGCCGTGACCAAGTTCTCCGACGAGGCCGACGCGCTGAAGATCGCCAACGACACGCTGTACGGCCTCGGCGCGGGCGTGTGGAGCCGGGACGGCAACCAGGCCTACCGGGCCGGACGCG
>DATGFU010000686.1:0-4220 GCA_035308865.1 Allostellaceae bacterium
CTGCTGGACGCGCTCGCCCGCTGGTGAGCGGCCGGTCTCCCCCATCTTCCTGCATCCTGACGTCGAGGAAACCCCGATCCGTGACGACCGCTTACGCGTCGACCCTTCCGCCGCTTCTCCGCAACGCCTTCCCGCCGTCCGGCCTCGGACCGGGGGAGGAAGCCTGGATAGCGCGTCTCCAGCCGACGCTCGATGCCGAGATCGCGCCGGCCGCCGCAGCCAACGACGCGCGCGGCCGCTATCCGACCGAGTCCGTTGCGGCGCTCAAACGCACGGGGATCCTCCAGACCAGCGTGCCGGCCTGCCTCGGCGGCCCCGGTTTCGGCTTACGGTTTTCAGCGGAGGTCCAGGCGAGGATCGCGGTCGCCGATCCGGCGGTCGCACAGCTGTTCAAGATCCATGACGAGGTGACGCGCGAGATCCTGGTCTACGGCCCCGAGCCGTTCCGCCGCGCAGTCGCGCGCCGGCTCCTTGAGGAGGACATCATCCTCGGCCTGGCGGTCGCCGAATCGGGCCGGAAAGTCGACGATCCGATGACGACGACCGCCAGGCCCCTGCCGGATGGCGGGTTCGAGATCAACGGCCGCAAGATCTACACGACTGGGGCCGCCGAGGCGGACCTGATTGCCGTCTGGGCCTTCAATCCGGATGCACCGGGGGTCGCTTCCGATCCCTTGCGCGGCGTGCAGCTGAACCTGGTCCCGCGCGACGCGGCCGGCATCGAAATCCACCGCGACTGGAACGCGCTCGGCCAGCGCGCCACCGACAGCGGCACGGTCACCTTCCGTAACGTCCGGACCGATCCGACGCTCCGCGCGAATGACCCCGGCGGCGCCCCGCTCCCCACCGCGTCGCTCGGCTACCAGGTGGGGTTCGCCGCGATCCTGATCGGCGTCGCCGTCGGAGGCCTCAAGGCCGCCGTCCCGTTCGTCAACGGAACGAGTCGGCCATGGCCCTCGGCCGGCGTCGACAGTGCCGCGGACGATCCATATGTGCGGCGTCTCGCCGGCGAGCTCGCCGCCGATCTTGCCGCCGCCTATGCGCTCACGCTCGACGCGGCCGACCTGGTCGACGCGGCGGCTGCCGGCGCCATCCCGAGGGCGGCCGCCGCCGGCCCAGTCTATGCCGCGAAGTCGACCGCCTCGCGCGCCGCGATCCGCGCGACAATGGAGCTTTGCGCTCTGCTCGGCACCCGGTCCGCCATCGGCGGCCAGGGCTTCGACCGCTATTGGCGGGACGCCCGCACCCTCGCGCTCCACGATCCCGTCGACTGGAAGAACGCGGAACTTGGCCGAATTGTCCTGGGCGGCTGGGATCCTCCGCCCGGCGTCTATCAGTAGCTGCAAGTGGCAGGAATGCGATCTCCTACCCAAGTGGCCCGTCGGGCTTGGCATCGACGACAGGACGTGGAATCGAGTAATTCAATTTGTCGCGAAATCCGTCCACAGACCCCGGTCGGCGAGTGTGCCGCCGCCGGCTTCCTGTGCCGCTGATCGGCGGATTCACCGGCGCGGGAAGAACCGGTTCTCCGGGCGCGGCAGGCCGAGATTTTCGCGCAAAGTGCGGCCTTCGTACTCGCTGCGGAAGATGCCGCGGCGCTGCAGCTCGGGCACCACCCCGTCGACGAAGGCCTCCAGCCCTTCCGGCACGAACGGGAACATCACGTTGAACCCGTCGGCGGCGCGGCTTGAGAACCATTCCTCCATCTCATCAGCGATCGTCTGCGGCGTGCCGACCATGGCGAGGCCGCTATAGCTGCCCGCACGCTGCGCCAGCTGCCGCACCGTCAAATTCTCGCGCCGCGCCAGCTCGACGATCCGCTGGCGGCCGCTCCTGCTGGCGTTGGTCTCGGGGATGTCGGGCAGCCGCGCGTCGAGATCGAAGTCCGAGGCGTCGTGCCCGAGCATGACCGACAGCGAGGCGATGCCGCTGTCGGGATGGATGAGGCTGTCGAGCAGCGCCCGCTTCTCGTGCGCCTCCTCGTCGGTGCGGCCGACCACGACCAGCACGCCCGGCAGGATCTTGAGGTGGTCCGGGTCCCGACCCAGCCGGTCCATGCGGCCTTTCACGTCGGCGTAGAACTGCTTCGCCTCGGCGATGCCGCCGCCGCCCGCGAAGATCACCTCGGCCGTCTCGGCCGCGAGCTGGCGGCCGGCCTCCGACGCGCCGGCCTGCACGATGACCGGCCAGCCCTGGACCGGCCGCGCGATGTTGAGCGGCCCCCGCACCGACAGGAACTCGCCCTTGTGCGCGAGCACGTGGAGCCGCTCGGGATCGAAATAGACGCCGTTCTCGACATCGCGGATGAAGGCGTCGTCGGCCCAGCTGTCCCAGAGCCCGGTGACCACGTCGTAGAACTCGCGGGCGCGGCGGTAGCGCTCGTCGTGTTCCATGTGCTCGTCGAGCCCGAAATTGAGCGCGGCATCCGGATTGGACGTGGTGACAACGTTCCACCCCGCCCGCCCGCCGCTCAGATGGTCGAGCGAAGCGAAACGCCGGGCAATGTGGTAGGGCGCGTCGAAGGTCGTCGACGCGGTCGCGACGAGACCCAGCCGCTCGGTCACGACCGCAAGCGCCGAGAGCAGCGTGAGCGGTTCGAAGGAGGTCACCGTCGCGCTGCGCATCAGGGCCTTCATCGGCATGTTCAGCACGGCGAGGTGATCGGCCATGAAGAACGCGTCGAACTTGCCGCGCTCCAGAGTCTCGGCGAAGCGCCACAAATGCGCGAAGTTGAAGTTGGCGTCGGGAAACGAGCCCGGATACCGCCACCATGCGGTATGGATGCTCACCGGCCGCATGAAGGCGCCCAGCTTCAGTTGACGCGGCGATCCCATCGCACGAACTCCTGGTTATCGATGGAATACGAGGCGGCGGAGCTCGATGCTCTCGCGCAGCGGCTCGTAGGTGTAGCTCCGCGGCCGCTCCGCCATCGGGGCGAGGCAGTTCATCTCCGCCTCGACGGCGGCACGCGTGTCGATCCTGGATACATTGGACATGGTCGGCTGCTCCTTGCGGGCGGTCGCCCGTCCCGCGGCCGGTCCGAAACCGAATCGAAGCCTATCGCCTACAGATCGGCAACGTTATATCGTTATAATCAACGCAGTCATGTCGTAGTTCGGCTGCGGGAGTGCCGCAGCCATCCCATGGCTGACCCGCGCGATTGTCATTATAGCAGCATATATTCTTCTATTATAGATGACTAGCGTTCCCGCTAGCGTCCTGATGCGGCGACGGACCGTCATCGACGGGCCCGCCGGACGCCAGACTAGGCGTTTCCTCCCTAGACTCGGGGCCGCGCCACGCGCGGCCCCGCCTTTAACAGCGGGAGGGGAGAGGGCGAAACGACATGCCGTGCCTCAAAAAAGTAGCGCGCCGACCGCACCTCCTGATGCGGCCGGCCGCCGCATTGGCCATCCTTTTGTCGATGCCCGGCATGGCCCGCGCCACCAACGGCTATTTCTCGAACGGGTACAGCATCATCAACGACGGCCTGGCGGGGGCGAGCATCGCCTATCCGCGCGATACGCTGTCGATCGCCAGCAATCCCGCCGGCCTGCTCGATGTTGGCGACCGTTTCGATATCGGCGTCGAATGGTTCCGGCCTGACCGCGGCGCCTCCATCACCGGCAATGCCTTCGGCCCCGACCAGAGCTTCGACGGCAACGGGCTGCAGAATTTCTACATTCCTAGTCTGGGTTATTCATATCTGGTGACGCCCGACCTGGTGCTCGGCATCGCCGCCTACGGCAATGGCGGGATGAACACGCATTACGGCGCCAATCCCTACGCGCGGTTCGGCGCGACCGGCGACGCGGGCGTCAACCTGGAGCAGCTCTTCGTCTCGCCGACCCTGTCCTACCGGGTCGCCGAAGGCCACGCGATCGGGCTGTCCGTCAATATCGCCTACCAGACCTTCTCGGCGCATGGCATCGGCGCTCTCTCGGCATTTTCCGCGGCACCCGGGGATTTCTCCGACCGCGGCAGCGATCATTCCTTCGGTTCGGGCGTGCGCCTCGGCTATCTCGGGCATCTGACGCCGGATCTGTCGCTCGGCGCCTTCTGGCAGTCCAAGACCTATTCCGGCAATTTCGAGAAATATGCGGGCCTGTTCGCAGGCAACGGCAGCTTTGACATTCCGTCGAGCTACGGCATCGGCGCCGCCTTCAAGGCGACGCCGGCACTCGATCTCGTGCTCGACGTGAGCCGGATCGAGTACAGCG
>DATGFU010000687.1:0-1796 GCA_035308865.1 Allostellaceae bacterium
GCTCTCGGATACCGGCCGTCCACGCCGGAGCGTCATCATCGGCGTTCCGCCGAGGAAGCACTCGAGGCGGTCATCGTAGAGGTGGACTCGCAGACGATGGCCGATGAGCCGTGATGGCGCTGTGTAGAAGACGCGGCTCAGGATGAAGCCGCCGCTGGATGTGACGGTGACGGTCTTCTCTTCGTAATCGGTGGTCCGGCGCTTGGGTAGCGCAGCCAGCGTCGACCGCTCCAACTCGATCCGCCGGCGATTATTGGCGTTGCGCCGGCCAACGATCTCGTCGACGAAACGGCGGTAGGCATGCAGGTCGTCAAAGTCACGACTGCCCCGCAGGAGCAGTGCATCCTCCAGCGCCTTCTTGAGATGGCCGTGCGAACTCTCGATCGAGCCATTCTCGTGCGCGACACCCAGGTTGTTCCGCGTCGGCGTCATATCGTAATCGCGCATGAGCCCCTGGTAGCGCCGCGTCAAATCTTCCTGCGCATCGCGGTCCAAGTTGCGGAATGCCGCCGAGAGGCTGTCGCTGCGATGCTCGCGCGGCACACCGCCGAGTGCCCACAGCGCATTCTGCAGACCCTCGGCCAGGGCAACAAAGCTCTCGCCGCCGAGCACGACGGAGGCATGCTCGAAGCCCGAAAATGCTAGCCGAAAGTGGTATAGCCGATGTCCCAGAACGACGCCGGCAACCGTGACGCCGAGCGCGCTCGTGTCGGTAAAATCCGACAGGCCGAGGCGGCCGGGCTCGTGTTCCTGGCGGAAGATCACATCCCGCTCGGGTCCCACCAGCGCTCGCCAGGCGCGGATGCGTCGCTCCAGCGTGCGGCGAATGCCGAGGGGCATCTCGGGATGGCGGCGCCGGATCTCTTCGAGCACGGCAATGGCGCGGATGCCGGGCGCCGACTTCAGGATCGGCACAATCTCGCCGTCCCAAACCTCGGCCAAGGGGTCGGGCCGTCGGCGGCCACGCGGCGCTTTCTTCTGCGAGGGAAGGCGCGGATCATCCTCGATCCGATAGCCGGTTGCCCTGCTGAAGCCTGCCTTGGCGCCAGCAATGGCGGTCTCGTGGGTTTGTCGGTAACGCATGTAGAGCCTCATCTGGTGGTCGGTGATGTGGAGGCCGGGCAATGGCTGATTCCTCAACAATGAGAGGAATCAGAACCTCGACCCGGTCGCTCATGACCGCCAGACCGCACCTGCCCGAGAGGGAAAGTGCGTCCCCGGAGATGATCGTCCTTCGCTCGGGCTACGCCCGGCTCGGTCCGTTCAACCCCGGCCCATTCTCATCCAGATTGACGCTGCTTTCTCATCTTGATTGTCGCCGCGCACGCGATCTACGTCGCGCTCAACATCGAGGCCTTTCCGTTCGGCGAGGGGCTCGGGATCGATCTCGCGCCGCGCCAGGCCGAGCCCGACGTCGTCATTTTCTCCTGGCGCGACTACGGCAACCGCGTTGGCGTGTGGAACCTGCTGGAACTGATGGACGAGCACGCCGTCCCCGGCACAGTCCTGCTCAACACCGCGATCTATGATGAGTGCCCGCAGATGGCAGGCAGCTTCCGTCAGCGCGGCTTCGAGTTTGTCGGCCACGGCCGCACCAACGCCGAGCGGCAGGGCGAATTCGATCCCGAGGCGGAGCGTCTTCTCCTCGAGGAATGCCGCTTGGTGATCGTGCGGCACGAAGGCCGCGCGCCCGAGGGATGGATGGGGCCGTGGGTCTCCGAGACCTTCGTCACCCCCGACCTCGTTGCCGAAGCGGGCTATGGCTATCTGCTCGATTGGGCACCGGACGACCAGCC
>DATGFU010000688.1:0-2685 GCA_035308865.1 Allostellaceae bacterium
CGCGCCGAGCAGGCCGAACGGGTTCGGCACCGAGGCCTGGTGGAACATCCAGGCCGAGAGCGCTTCCGATCCGATGTTCATCTCGGCCTCGAGGATTTCGGGCAGCGATCCGCCCGCGGCGACGTAATCCGCTTCGAGCAGGCGGAAGTCGCGATGCTCGGTCACCGCATGGCGCATCAGGAGCGACCTGAGCTCGAAATGCGCGTCGTCGACATTGGAGGCCGCGCGCGACATCCACAGCGCCCCGTCCTTCACCTGCTGGCGCAGATTGACCAGGAAGAGCCGGTAGTCGTCGAGCGCGAAGCGGCCACGGGTGAGCTTGCGGATGAGCGGCGTCTCCTCGAGCCGCCCCTCGAACCCGGCGAACACGATCGCCAGCCGGCGCAGCACGTCGGCGGTCCCGCATCCGGTCATCCGACGGCCCTCAGCAGCATGAACCCGACGAAGGCCCGGCCGCTCTCGGGCACGATGCACAGCACGGTCTCGCCCGGCCGGACCCGGCCCTCGCGGAGAAGCGCCTCCAGCATGATCCAGATCGAGGCCGATCCGACATTCCCGACGGTGGCGAGGTTGGAGAACCATTTCTCTTCGGGGATCATGGCATCGCTCTGGCGGAGCAGGGAGACGATCTCCGCGCGCAGCGACTGCGCCGAATAATGGCAGAGCAGATGGTCGATCCCGGCCGGCCGGATGCGGCCCTCATCCACCTTGCGGAGATAGACGCCGACCCAGGCGCGGATGACGCGCTTCAGCAGCCCGAAATCCTGCAGCAGCGCCACCGCCCCGGCGGCATGAGAAGCGGCAGGGCCGGCATGGCTCCAGCTCGCGAGCAGATCGGTGCGCGCGTCGATTGCGGCGCCCGCCCACATGCAGCTGTCGTACTGGTGCGCCAGCGAGACGAGGTCGATGAACTCGACGCGCAGGCTGAGCCCGTGCGGGTGCGGCTCCATGACGACCGCGCCGGCCCCGTCCGAGAGCGTGAAGCGCAGATAGTCGGCCTCGGCGCTGAGCCGCCCCTTGGCGTCGACCAGCGCCGTGCCTTCGTAGAAGGCGGGCCGGAACCAGCGCGACGAGAACTCGCCGGCGCAGGCGGCGGCGACCGCATGCTCGCCGGCCCGGACCGAAAGCCAGGCCGCCTTCGCCGCCATCAGCGATGCGCCGCAGACCGACTGGAAGCTCGCGATCTCCAGCGCCTGGCCGCCGAGCTCGCCATGGACGGCGGAGGCATGGCCGGGGACCAGCAGATCGCCCTGCGTCGTCGCCGCGGCGAGGTAGCCCAGCTGCGACCGTTCGAGCCCGGCCGCCGCCAGCGCGGCACGGACGGCGTTCGCGCACATTCCGGCGTTGGAATGCTGCGGCACGCCCGACCGGTCGAGCGCGTAGTGCCGCGTCCTGATACCGTTCCAGCGGAGCGCCCGGGCCCCGAGCACGGCGTCGCGCCCGGCGACGCGGCCGATATGATCCTCGACGGCCTCGTTCGGCACCGGCGGCCCGGGCAGGAAGGCGCCGACGCCGGTGATGTAGGCGTCGCGGAGAGCGTTCACCGGCTCACCCTCGCAGCCTCGCGCTCCGGTGCCGGCGCCGGGACCGGATGCGGCACCGGGCGTGCCCAGGGGGCGGATTTCATCCAGGCGACGGTGTAGGCGATCGCGATGGTCGCGGCGAAGCAGGCGGCATTGACGGCGATCTGCTGGACCCAGCCGTCGCCCAGGACATCGAAGGCGAGGCCGCCGAGATCAGCCAGCAGGATACCGCTCAAGAAGACCGACAACGCCTGCTGCCCGCATTTCACGATCGGCCTGAAGACGGGACGGTGCAGGACCTCCTCGTGGCCCTTCAGCAGCACCACCACGACATAGGCCGAGGCGATGAAGTGCAGGTATTGGAGCGGATCGACCATGGTCTTGTCGGCATTGGCGACGATCCAGGCCTGAACCGCGTCGAGACCCGGCACGGTCGTGAAGATCGCCTTCTGCGTCACCGCCACGCCGAAGCCGAGCCAGGCGACGGCGGCCCAGAAGAGAATGCGGTTGGCGGGCGGCGGGCGGATCCACTTCATCGACAGCGAGAAGCCGGTGAAGAACAGGATCTGCCAGCAGAACGGGTCGAAATACCACCCGCGCGGCTCGCCCGGCTCGGTCGGCAGGTTCCAGCCGAAGAGATTGGCGAGGCCCCACAGCGTCAGCGAAGCCGCCGGGACGAGGAGCGGATGGATGCGGGCCAGCGCCACCGCGATCGGCACCATGGCCAGGACCATGATGTAGACCGGCAGGATGTCGAGATAATGCGGGACATAGGTGAGCGTGACGACGCGCAGGATGGCGTCCTGCGGGTTCTGGAAGAGGTAGTCGAGCCCGAACAGCGCCTGGTGATCCTCGGAACCCAGCATCCCGTCGGCTGCGACCGCGAGCGCCGCTGCGGCCATGACGATGCAGAGCTGGGCCACGTAGAGCTGCCACAGGCGGAGCCCGATCCGCGCCGTGCCCATCGCCCAGCCGCGCCGCCGGTAGACGCCGCCGAACGCCATGCCGCCGGCATAGCCCGAGACGAAGACGAACATGTTGGCCGCATCCGACAGGCCGAACCGCGCCGGGATCCAGTCGGAGAGCACGTCGCCGCCGGTGTGGCTGACCAGGATGATGAAGAGCGACAGGCCACGAAAGAAATCGAGCCTGACATTCCGCA
>DATGFU010000689.1:0-10118 GCA_035308865.1 Allostellaceae bacterium
TCGCCGCGCCAATAGGCGCCGGCCAGCTTCATCAGCTTGAAGGCCTGCCCGACCCGGCCGGTCGAGGGCGCGTGCGGCCCGCGGCAGAGGTCGAGGAATGCGCCCTGGCGATAGATGGTGATGACCTCGCCCGCCGGCAGGTCGCGGATGATCTCGGCCTTGTAGTGCTCGCCGATCGACTCGAAATGGCGGATCGCCGCGTCGCGGTCCCAGACCTCGCGGCGGATGGGCTCGTCGCGCTTGATGATGTCGCGCATGCGCGCCTCGATCGCGGCGAGATCGTCGGGGGTGAAGGGCTGGTCCCGGGCGATGTCGTAGTAGAAGCCGGTATCGATCGCCGGGCCGATCGTGATCTGGCATTCGGGATAGAGCTCCTTCACCGCCTCGGCGAGCACATGCGCCGCGTCATGGCGGATGATCTCCAGCCCATCCGGCGATGACGGGGTGACAATCTCGACCCGCGCATCGGAGTCGATCGGCCGGTCGAGGTCCAGCGGCTTTCCGTCCACCTTGACCGCGAGCGCCACCCTGGCCAGCGATTTCGAGATCGCGGCCGCGACGTCGCCACCGGTCACCGGCCCCTCGAACGTGCGCGTGGCGCCGTCCGGCAGGGTGACGGTGATCGGATGGGCGGGCGCTGAATCCGGGGCCACGCGGACTCCTCGAAGCTGCAAGTAAGACGAAGCCGGAGGATTTAACGCAGCCGCAGCGCCTCTGCAACCCGCAGGCACTGGCAGATCCGTCCGATCCATCGACAACATATCTTGCTCCCCGCTGGCGGAGGAAGCGGAAGATCTAGGCAGGGCCCAGTCATTTTCCGGATGCACAACCGTCGCCATACGCGGCTGACCAACGCCTTCAGCAAGAAGTCGGAGAACCATCTTTACGCTCAGGCTCTCTACTTCATGTTCTATAATTTCGTTCGTATCCACAAGACGCTGAAAATGTCTCCTGCCTTGGCGGCTGGTGTGTCTGATCGGCTTTGGGAATATGTCGGATATCGTGGCGCTGATTGACGCACGGGCGGAAGCGCCAAAGCGCCCGGCGACCTATCGGAAGACAGCCAGTCAAGGAGTGTAGATCAATGGCTAGAGATCATCTAAGAATCCCAGAGATCACTGTGATAGCTGCGGCCATAGGGACGATTCAGGACGAGGCTTTGCGAGTCGCTATCGCCGAAGGCATCAAGAAGGTGCTTGAGGCGCACACGCCACACGGCCGCACATGGAATTCCGACACCACGACGAAGGATCCCTGGGTATACAATTGGGCCAACTGGCCAACGCTTTGCCGGGTGCCAAATTCAAACTGAGACACCACCTCCGCAAGGGAGATATAGACGGCAGTTTATGGCAGCGGATAGCGCCGCACGACGATCTCGTCGCCCTCGTAGAGCACGTCCAATGCGATGTTGATCAGATCGGCGTCGCGATCCACATCGTCGAGCGCCGCGCCGAACAACTCGACTTGACCAGCGCGGCGCACGGACGGAACCAGAAAAAATGACGCCTGGATGCACGTCGATCGACCGATAGCGGCCGCGGAATTCCACGGCATTGTTCGTCACCAGGGTCCAGCCTTCGCTCGCCGCGACCTTCATCAGGCTCCAGTCTTTCCACTGCTGCAAGCCGCGATGCGCTACATGCACGGCATCGTAGCCGCGGGCATGTGCCACTCGGGGAAGTTCTACGGAGAGGTTCTCGTCGACCAGAAATCTGGGCGCGGTCACGCCCCTTGTCTCGTGATCCGGCGCTCGGCATGAGGGGCTGTCCGGCGCCACGCAGGCGTCCTGGGGCGTCCCCGCTTCGGATGGGCGCGCGCATAGACGGGTGCCGCCGCCAGCATCGCATCGGTCAAATTGGGATAGTCCGATCTCAGCTCGTCGGCCGGCACGCCTTGCGACAGAAGATCGGCCACGTGATGGACCAAAATCCGCGTGCCACGAAAGGTGGCGGTGCCCCCCTGAACCTCCGGGTCCTCGACCACCGTAGCCATCGCTCTTCGATAGGCTGCCAGTTCGTGGGCGACCGCGCGCGCCGCGGGCGCAGTCTCCAGCACGTAGCGGAAAGCGCCCGCCCCGAACTCGACTGGCCCGACCGGGTGAAAGTCGACCATGCGATAAAGCGCGCGCCGCACCTTGGCCGGCACGTCCTTAGGGAGCTCACGGTCGAGCCGGACGCATAACGCTCCTACCGGCGTCAGAAATATCTTCCCCGATTTGCGCACGACCGTCGCACGAGGCAGCCGCTCGCGTGCGAGCTTGTAGACCGCCTTGACCGGCGCGCCGGAGATCGCGGCAGCCTCGGCCGGCGTCAACAGTTCCGGCAGGATCGGCACGGTCATCTCCGAAAATTCGTCTCTCGTCGAGAGATAAATTATTCGACGCGGGGCAAAAGGACAAGCCCTTGCCGCTAGCGCAGCCGCAGCGCCTCTGCGACCGCGCGCACCGGCAAGTCAGCCAAGCTGTCGGCCTTGAGAATGTTGACGGACGGGCCGCGGGGCGCCGTCAGATCGGGATCCGACTCGCGGGAATAAAGTACCGTGAGCGGCGTGCCGATGCCGGCCAGGAGATGCATCGGCCCCGTGTCGTTGCCGATGGCGGCGACCGCCGACCGCCCGAGAGACGCCAGCTGGAGGAGGCTGGTCCGCCCCGTCAGGTCGAGCGCCGCCGGCAGCTCGGCGGTGATTCTGGCGCCGTGCGCCCGGTCGCCGGGGCCGCCGACGATCACCGGCCGGATCGTCTCCGCCGCAAGCCGGCGCGCGATCGCGGCGAAGTTCTCGATCGGCCAGCGCTTTGCCGGCCGGTGCGGCGCGGCGCCCGGGACGAGCAGCGCGTAGCGTTCGGCGAGGCCGAACATCGAGACATCGGCGGTCGCCCAGGACAGGTCCGGCGGCCGCACCTCGACGATCCCGCACTCGGCCAGCTGGTCGCGCTGCCGGTCCATCGTGTGCATCCGGTCGCGTTCGGGCTCGCGGTGCGGGTGCGAGGCGCCGCGGGCGATCCCCGACCATTCCGGCAGCCGCCCGGCGAGCTGGAAGTACCAGCTCGAACGGTCGGAGGTCTGGAGATCGTAGATGCGCCCGAATCCGCGCAGCAGGCCGCGGAGCCGCAGCAGCCCGCCCAGATCCGCCAGCCCCGGGCGGCCGTCGACGAGGACCTCGTCGAACCAAGGGCTGGCCGCGGCGAAGTCGCGGAAGGGGGCGGTCGTCAGCAGCGCCAGATGCGCGCCCGGATGGTGCCGGCGGACCGCCGCCATCGGCCCCAGCGCCTGGATGAAGTCGCCGAGCGCGCCCAGCTTGATGATCAGGACGCGGTTCACGGCGGCGCCGGGAAGAGCAGCTCGTGATAGATGGCGAGGGTCGCCTCGCACATCTTGGCGACGGAGAACCGTTCCGTCACCCAGGCCCGGCCGTGCGCGCCGAGCACCTGGCGCTGGGCGGGATCGAGGGCGAGGGCGGCCTCCAGCGCCGCACCCAGGGCCTGCGGATTGCCGGGCTGCACGAGCCAGCCGGTCTCGCCCGCCAGCACGGTCTCATGCGTGCCACCGTGATCGGTCGCGATCAGCGGGCGGCCCATCGCCTGCGCCTCGACCGCGACGCGGCCGAATCCCTCCGGCTCGGACGACGCCGATACGACGACGTCGGCCAGCATGTAGGCGGCCGGCATGTCGCGGCAGTCGCCGACCATCCTGACGACGCCTTCGAGCCCGCGACGGCGCACCCGCCGGATCAGCTCGTTGCGGAAGCGCGGCCGCTGTTCCTCGCTGCCGACGAGCAGCACCTGAATATCCGACCGGCCGAGCCAGGCGGCCGCGTCGACCAGATCGAGCGCGCCCTTCCAGCGGGTGATCCGGCCCGGCAGCATGACCACCGGCTTCGCTTCCTCGAGCCGCCATTCGCGGGCGAGCGCGATCAGCCGCGGCGGTGCCACGACGGCGGGGTCGAAGCGGTCGAAATCGACGCCGCGCGGGATCACCCGCAGCCGCTCTGCCGGGACGCCGTAGGTTTCTGCGGCGAACCGGCCGACGAACTCGGATATGGCGATCACCCGCTCGCCGCGTGCCATGACCGAGTTGTACCAGCGCTTCGGCCGGCTCAGCCCGGCATAGGCGCTGTGGAAGGTGGTCACGAAGTGCCGCTTCGTCCGCTCGGCCGCCCAAAGCGCGCTCCAGGCCGGTGCGCGGCTTCGCGCATGGACGATGTCGATCGGACCGTGTTCGATCAGCCGCGCGAGGCGGGTGGCATTGCGGCGCAGTGCCAGCGGGTTCTTGGCGGCGAGCGGCAGGGTCACGTGCTCGGCGCCGGCGCGCTCGAGCTCGCGCACCATCGGGCCGCCGGAAGAGGCGACCACGGCGCGCCAGCCGGCCGCGACCAGGGCGGCGGCGATGTCGACGGTGCCACGCTCGACGCCGCCGGTGACGAGCGCCGGCACGACCTGCAGCACGGCGGGCGGGCGGCCTGGGCCGTCTCGCCGCGCGATGCTAGGGTCTGCCGCCATCGGAACCGGCGCAGGAAAGGGCGAGATGGACGGGTTGGACGGCGAGGCGCATCGAGGCGAGGAGACCGGCGGAATGATCGCGGCGGGGGAAGGGGTTTCAATCGCCTATCGCCGCAGGATCGGCAAGCCCGGTCTCGCGGGCGTGGTGTTCATGGGCGGCTTCCGCTCCGACATGACCGGCACCAAGGCGACTGCGCTCGACCGGTTCTGCGCGGCGCGTGGGCAGTCCTATCTGCGCTTCGATTATCGCGGCCATGGCGCGTCCGGCGGGCGGTTCGAGGACGCCACGATGGGCGACTGGCTCGCGGATTCGTTGGCCGTGCTCGACCGCCTGACCGAAGGACCGCAGATCCTGGTCGGCTCCAGCATGGGCGGGTGGATCGCGCTTTTGACGGCGCTGGCGCGCAAGGAGCGCGTGGCGGGGCTGGTGCTGGTCGCGGCCGCGCCCGATTTCACCGAGGCGCTCGTCTGGGAGCGGCTCCCGGCCGATGCCCGCGACGAGCTGATGGCGGCCGGCTCGCTGACCGTGCCTTCCGAGTATGCGCCCGAAGGCTATCGCCTGAGCAGGCGGCTGATCGAGGAGGGCCGCGCGCACCTGCTCCTCGATCGGCCGATTCCGCTCGACATTCCGGCGCGGCTGCTGCACGGGATGCGCGATGCCGATGTCCCCTGGCCGCATTCGCTGCGCGCCGTCGAGGCGCTCGCGGGAACCGATGTGCGTTTGACGCTGGTCAAGGACGGCGACCACCGGCTCTCGACGCCGGATGGCCTCCGGCTGATGACCGGGGCGGTCGCCGAGCTCAGCGACGGAGCCGGCCGATGAGACAGCTGATCGGTGCGGCCGGTCTGGCGCTCGCGGTGACGGCCGGCGGCGCTCTTGGCGACAGCCCGGAGGATGCCAGGACCTATACCGATTGCATGACGGCCGCCCGGCAGAAGCCCGATGACGGTTTCGAGATGGGCTCGGAATGGCGCGATCACGGCGGCGGCTTCCCGGCCGAGCATTGCGTGGCAATCGCGTTGATCGGCCTGCGTCAGTACCCCGAGGCGGCGCACCGGCTGGAGACGCTGGCCGAGGGGATGGTGAAGGAGGATCCCGGGCTCCGTGCGCAGGTGCTGTCCCAGGCGGCCGAGGCCTGGGCCGAAGGCGGCCAGCCGCAGGCGGCCGAGTCCGACCTCACGGAGGCCATCCGGCTCGATCCGAGCAGCATCCAGTTCCTGGTCTCGCGGTCGGCCGTGCGCGCCCAGCGCAAGGACTATCGCGGCGCGATCTCCGACCTCAACCTCGCGGTCGGCAAGGGGGCGGATGGTGGCGACATCTACGCCTACCGGGCAGCCGCCTACCGGTTGATGGGCGATCTCAAGGACGCCGCCGCGGATGCCGACCGCGCGGTCCAACGCGGTGCGACTTTACCCGAGGCATGGCTCGAGCGGGCCAATGTCCGCCGTCTCTCGGGCGATTCGGTCGGGGCGCGGCAGGACTGGCTGCAGGTCATCAGGCTGGCGCCTACTTCCGCTGCTGCCGATGCCGCGCGGCAGAATCTCGAGACGCTCGATGTCCACGCGGACGTTCACTCTGCGAACGACAAATAGCGCGACTGCGGGTAAAGCACGCCCATGTCGAAATTCTGCAGCTTGGGACTGACCACGCGGTTGCGCACATCGAAGTCGAGCGGCACCGTGATGTAGTCGTTCAGCACCACCGCCTCCGCCTCCTCCATCAGCTTGCGGCGCTCGCTCATGTCGAGCGACGTGCCTCCGCGATGGAACAGATCGTCGAACTTCGGATTGTTGTAGCCGGTCCAGTTGAAGGCGCCGGCGTCGCTGCGGTAGTTGTCCAGGACATTCTCGAAATCGTCGTAGCTGCCGAGGGCGGCCATCATGCCGATCTCATAGTCCTTGGAGTTGAGCCGGCTCTCGTAAACCTGGAATTCCATGTTATCCATGGCCGCATCGACATAGATCTGATGCCACATGGCGATGATCGCCAGGAGACTCTGGCGGGTCGACTCACGGCTCGGATAGGAGACGGTGATCTTCAGCGGATTTGCCGGCCCATAGCCGGCTGCCTCCATCAGCTGCCGCGCCTTGGCGATCCGCTCGGCCATAGGCATGTCCTTGAAGGACATGGTCGGCGGCGTGTAGTCGCTGATCACCGGGGGCACCAGGGAATAGGCCGGCAGCTGGTTCAGGCGCACCACCTTGTCCAGGAGCGTCACGCGGTCGACCGAGAGATTGAGCGCTTCGCGCAGGCGGATGTCCTTGGATAGCGGCCCCTTCGTCATGTTGATGACGAGCAGCCCGACGGAGTTGATCGGTGCCGTGTGGAACTGGTCTGCCAGATCGCTCTTGCAGATCGCCACGTTGGTCTTGAGGCAGTCCATCCAGTCGAGCTCGCCGGCGCGGAACCGGCGCAGCGCGGCGTCCATGTCCTCGGCGCCGATCCAATGGACCTCGTCGATCGCGACCGAGCTCGCGTCGTAGAACCGCTCGTTCTTCTTGACGATGATGTCCGTCTGCGGAATCCAGCTGGTCAGCACGTAGGGTCCGTTGGAGACCATGTGGCCCGGCTGGGTCCAGTCCTTGCCCCATTTCTCGATCGTCGCCCGGTGCAGCGGGTAGACCTGCGGATCCGTGAGGAGGAATTTGAGCGCCAGCCGCGGCTCGATCAGGTGCAGCCTGAGCGTGTACGGATCCGGCGCCTCGACCCCGAGCTTGGTCAGATCCTTTTCCTTGCCTGAGATGATCGCCTCGTAATTGACGACCTGCTTCAGGTCCGAAGGATCGTCCGCAGCGGTCGCGGGATCGACCAGCCGGCGGAAGCTGTAGAGGTAATCCGCCGAGGTCAGGGGATCGCCGTTCGACCACTGAAGTCCATGGCGCAGGTGGAAGGTCCAGGTGAGTCCGTCGGGCGAGATGTCCCAGCTCTCGGCGTCGCCCGGGACCGGCTTGCCGGCGTGGTCGAGCGCGATCAGACCCTCGAAGAGATCGCGGCTGGTGGCGACGGTCGGTCCCGCGGTCATGCGCTGCGGATCGAGCGAGCCCGGCTCCGCTTCGTTCGGGCGATGCAGCACCTGCCCGGCCCGGGCCGATCCGGCGGCGAGGAGCAGAAGGGCGGCCCAGGCGAGAATCGGCTTCACGGCGACGGGTCCTTGAACGAGAGATAGCGCGACTGCGGAAAATGCACCTCGTCCGGAAAGTTCTGCAGCCGGGACGAGACCACGCGGTTCCGGACGTTGAAGTAGATCGGCACGAACGGGTAGTCGGCCAGCATCGTGCGCTCCGCCTCCTCGGCGAAGCTACGCCGCTTCACACCGTCCATCTCCGTCATCACGTGGCGGAAGACGGCGTCGTATTTGGGATTGCTGTAGCCCGTGAAGTTGAAGTAGCCGGAACCGCTCCAGAAATCCTGCAGCAAGGTCTCGACGTCGTCGTACTCGGCGAGCTCGGCCATCCAGCCGACCTCCAGCGCGCGCTCGTTCTTGCGCCGGGTGAACTCGGGCCAGTCCATGCGCTGAGGCACCAGCTCCACCCCGAGCGGATGCAGCATGGCGGCGATCGCGAGCAGCATGTCCCGCGTGGTCTGGCCTGAGGCGTAGGTGACGGTCAGCCGCAGCGGCTTGTCCGGCCCGACTCCGGCGTCCTTGAGCAGCGCCCGCGCCTTGTCGAGCCGTTCCGCCATCGGCGTGTCGTGGAACGACATGGATTGCGGTGTGTAGTTGCCGACGAGCGGCGATTCCAGCCCATAGGCCGGCTTCTCTCCGTGCGGATCGACCTGCTCGATCAACGTATCGCGGTCGATGGCGAGGTTGATCGCCTGGCGCACGCGCGCGTCCTTCGCCACCGGTCCCTTGGCCATGTTGAAGAACAGGAAATAGACCTCGTCGGCCAGCGCCGAATGCAATTGGTCAGGCATCGTCTGCCGCACCCAGGGCAGGTCGCTGACCGTCACGTCTATGAAGTCCAGTTGCCCGGCGCGGAAGCGCTGGATGGCGGCATCATGGTCGGTGGCGTTGATCCAGTGAACCTCGCCGATGCGCACCGCCGCGCTGTCGTAGAAGTTGGGATTGCGCACCAGGACGTACTCGGTCCCCGGGACCATGCTCTTCATCAGGTAGGGGCCGTTCGAGACGATGTGCTCCGGTTTCGTCCACTCGTCACCCCAGCGATCGACCGTTGCCTGATGGAGCGGGAAGAGCTGTGAGTCGGCGAGCAGAAAGCGGAAGGCCGCGCGCGGCTCAACCAGGCTGACGCGCAGCGTCGTGGCATCGACCGCTGCGACGCCCAGCTTCGTCAGATCCTTCTCCTTTCCCGATTCGATCTCGGCCGCGTTGTCGATCTGATCCAGATCGGCAGGGTTGAAGGCATGGGTCCTGGGATCGACGAGCCGGCGGAAGGTGTAGACGAAATCCGCTGCGGTCAGCGGGTCGCCGTTCGACCATTTGAGCGCTGGGCGCAGGTGGAAGGTCCACACCTTGCCGTCGAGCGAGATGTCCCAGCTTTCGGCGACGCCGGGAATGAGCCGGCGATGATTGTCGAGCGCGAGCAGACCGGTGAACAGGTCGCGATCGATGGCGATGGATTCACCGCTCGAGGTTTTCTGGGGATCGAGCGTGTCATGGGTCGATTCGGTCGGCCGCCGCAGGATCTGCTCGGTTGCCGCAGCCGGATCGCGGGCGCCGGTGAGCACGGCGACGGCGATCGGCAGGAGCGCCAGGGCGCGACGGAACATCAGGCGAAGCTTCTAGTGTCAGCGAGGCGGGCCAGCCCCATGGCCACAGGCTCGACACGGCCGTTCGAGCCGTGGTTTTCCATACGCTTACCTCGCCGTCGTCACGGTTGTCCGGGGCCGCCCAACAGGTGCCATCGCAAGGTATCTAACGCAAGCGCAATAGCACGTATTCCGGCACCACCGAACGGGCGCCTTGCCGCGGGCTTGCCGGATCCCGGATGCTCCGCGCGATCTAGGGCTGCTTCGCCTCCAGCGCCTTGTCCTCGTTGGCCCGCTGGATGACATAGGCGCGTATCGCCGCCGCCTTGTCGTGGTCCAGGATCTCGGCGAAGGAATCCATGCCCGAATCCTCCAGCGAGCCTTTGAGCAGGATATCGAACCACGTGTCGTCCTTGAGATAGGTGCTGTAGCGCAGGTCCGGCACGAGCCCGCCGGCAATCGCCGCATCGCCGTGGCAGGCGGCGCAGACGCGCCCGAATATGGCCTTGCCGGTGGCGAGCGTCGCCGCGTCGGCGGTCGAGGGAGGCGGGTCGAGGGCCCGCGCCGGCAGCGGCTTCAGCGGCGGCAGCGCCGCGGTGCCGCCCAGCTTGAAGACGAGCAGCCGACTGATATTGCGAATATTGCCGGATTTCGACGAGATGATGCCGGGGTTCATCGCGAACGCGCCGCCCCAGCCCGACAGAACGGCGATGTACTGCACGCCGCCGGCCATGAAGGTCATCGGCCCCGGCATCACCGCCGATTGCGCATCCATCGACCACAGCGGCTGGCCGTGATCGGCGGTGTAGACATGGATCTGGCCGGTGGCGTCGCCCTCGACCACGATGCCCCCCTTGGTCGTGAGCGAGCCGCCGTTCCACGGGCCCTTGTACTCGGCCCGCCAGACCT
>DATGFU010000690.1:0-13373 GCA_035308865.1 Allostellaceae bacterium
GGCATCGGCATGGTGGCGGTGGTCGCCGCTTCCGAGGCGGAGCGACTCGCCCGCGTGCTCGCCGCCGGCGGCGAGACGGTCGTGGCGATCGGACGGATCGTACCCCGTGCGCCCGATGCGCCCGGCTGCACCATCGCCGGACTCGGATCGACCTGGCCGGTTTGAATGAGGGAAGACGCCGCCGGCCCCGCTTGTTGCCCTTGCCATTCCTAAGGCGCTGCGCCAGCATGCGCGCCGGTCGCAGCGACGGTCAGGGAACCAAGGGATGCCGGACGCCGAACTGATCAGGCATCAGCAGGCCTGGAAGGGGTTCACCACCCTCCTCAAATGGAGCATCGGCGCGATCACGCTGCTGCTCGTGCTGATGGCGCTGACCCTGGCGCCGCACGGCGGCGGCTGACCTATCCGACGATCTCGTAGGCGGCGAAGAAGAAGGCGATTTCCGTCGCGGCGTTCTCGGCGCTGTCCGAGCCGTGCACCGAGTTCGCCTCGATCGACTCGGCGAATTCCTTGCGGATTGTCCCCGGCGCGGCGTTGGCGGGGTTGGTCGCCCCCATCACGTCCCGGTTGCGTGAGACCGCGCCCTCGCCTTCCAGCACCTGGACGACCACCGGCCCCGAGGTCATGAACCGCACGAGATCGGCATAGAACGGCCGCTCGCGATGGACGGCGTAGAAGGCGCCGGCCTGCGCCTCGGTCAGAAGCAGCCGCTTCTGGGCGACGATGCGCAGACCCGACTCCTCGAACTTGGCATTGATCCGTCCCGTCAGGCTGCGCCGCGTCGCGTCCGGCTTGATGATCGAGAGCGTGCGCTCGGTGGCCATGGAATTCTCTCCAGCATGAAAGGCGGCGCCTTATAGCCGAACGCCGTGCTGCACCGCAACCGCAGGCGGCGGCGCTCAATGGAATGCCACAGGCAGATTGGCTACAAGCGTGTTGAACCAGTAGAATGCCTGAGAGGCACCGAGCCTCCTGAGACAGATCCCACCGGCGCCACGGGAATGCGAGGACGGCAGCCTTGACCAGTCTTTTCCGCGACGATCTGCACGAGGATTTTGGGACCTGGCCCCTCGCTTATATTCCCTATGGCGGCGCGGACTTCGGAGAAATCCAGGCAATTGCCGAGGTCATCGGCGACGGGAATGATGGTGCATACTATGACGCCTGGAATGCCGCAGCCGGCCGGCTGAGCGCCGCGGCTGACGCGGCACTCGCCAAGGGGCACGTCGCGAGTGCACGCGCGCTCTATCTCAAGGCCAGCGCCTTTTACGGCACGTCCTTCCATCCGCTCTTCGGCGCTCCGGTCGACCCACGCCTGACAGCCGCCTTCGGCAAGGAGGTG
This sequence comes from Allostellaceae bacterium, assembly GCA_035308865.1. Lineage (GTDB taxonomy): Bacteria > Pseudomonadota > Alphaproteobacteria > ATCC43930 > CGMCC-115725 > DATGFU01. The sequence goes on from DATGFU010000690.1 coordinate 1,343, forward strand.
GCAGCGCTCGACAAGGGCCTGGCGCTCGGTCCCCATCCTGCTGGGCCCCTCGCCATCCCCTTCGGGCAGACGCCGCTTCCGGCCTATTTCATTCCGGCGGAAGGTTTCGAGACCCAAATACGGCCGCTCATCGTCTTCAACAACGGCTACGACGCCACCATCACGGACAAGTATTTCTCCTGCGCGGTCGCGGCCTCGCGGCGAGAGTATCACAGCCTGCTGTTCGACGGCCCCGGCCAAGGCGCCATGCTGTATGAGCACGGCATCCCGCTGCGACCCGACTGGGAGACTGTCATGAAGGCGGTGGTCGACTTCGCCGAAACGCTCCCTCTGGTCGATGCGAAGCGCATTGCGCTCTCCGGCTGGAGCCTCGGCGGCCATCTCGCCCCGCGCGGCGCGTCGGGCGAGCCGCGTATCGCCGCACTGATCGCCGATCCCGGCATCTGGAGCATCGCGGACGGCTTCCGCGACGTGCTGGTGCGCGAGTTCGGTGTCCTGCCCGAGACGGCGGCCGATATGGGTGCTCTGGACCAGGCCGTCATCGATAAGTTGGACGCTTTCATCCGCGGCAACCGCCAACTTTACTGGAAGGTGGTCCAGCGCGGCTTCTGGGTGCATGGCGTGAACGATTTGCGCGCCTATCTCGCCTCGGCCGAGCTCTTCACCATGCGGGGGCGAGCGAAACTGATCCAATGCCCCACCTTGATCACCAAGGCCGAGAATGACGCACTTGCAGCCGATGCCGAGGCTTTCTTCGATGCCCTCGAATGCCCCAAGACACTGATGCACTTCAGCGCCGCCGAAGGCGCCGGCGGGCATTGCGAGATGGGCAACCGCTCCTTCTCAATGGACGGGTTCTTGACTGGCTCGACGAGCAATTCAAGCTTTGACGCTGTCGCCGGCTCCGGCACTCCTGGCCGACCCGCTGCTGATCGAGGCCTGGCTGCGTGCCCGCTCGCTCGCGCGGGGCCTGCCGCAACCGATACCGGACAGCGGCGGGTTTCGGCTGGACACGAACCTGCCGAAGGAGAGGCGGCGCCATGTGTTCGCCCGGTCGGGCGATGGCTTGTGGCGGCTGGCCGAGACGGTCGTCGAGCCGCGCGTCTTCCTGAAGGTCTGCGTCCCGTCTGAAGAGCTGGTGGCGATGCTGCCGCGCCGTTGGGTGCTCCAGGCCGACAGCTATGTCATGACCTGCGCCGGGTCGTTCAAAAGCGACCTCCGGCTGCCGGACGGCTACGCGATGCAGCTCTCGACGGCAGGGCCGGTGGCGAGCGTGAAGATCCTGGCCGATGACGGCACGCTGGCGGCGAACGGCCATGCCGCAGCCTACGACGGCGTCTTTATCTACGACCGGATTGCCACAGATGCCGCGCACCGTCGCCTGGGGCTCGGCCGGGCAGTGATGTCGGCGCTGCAGACCGCGCGGCGCGAGACCTCCTCCACGCAGATACTCGTAGCGACCGCCGAGGGAAGGGCGCTCTACGCCTCGCTGGGATGGGTTCTGCACGCGCCCTACTGCACGGCGGTCATCCCCGCGTGACGCGGCTCAGAACTTGATCGTGCTGCGCAGCCCCAGCACCAGCGCGTCCGGGATCGGCGGGTAGCCGGCGGCCGCCTCGGGATTGGGCGAGTTGCCGCCGGGGTGGATCACGTATTGCACGTCGGGCTGCAGCGTCCACCAGGGGGTGAGCATGGCCTGATAGGTCAGCTCGATCACCGTCTCGGCGTCGCGCACCGGGAAGCCGCCGCCGAGCAGCCCGTTGATGTCCTCGTCGAACCCGCTGGCGGCGTGCGAGATGCCGGAGCGGGCGAAGGCAAGCCCGATCAGGTCGGCGCGGCGCTGCGGCATCACGCCCTTCAGGATCACGCCGGCATCGACATAGGACGAGACGAGGTTGCGGTCGCCCGGCGCGGCGGCCGCCCGGACGAAGGCGCCGATGCCGCGGTCTACGCTGTCGGGCACGCGCCAGAGCAGCGCCTCGAGCCCCAGATAGGCGCCCCAGTCGCCGTCATGCAGGCGCGGCGTCGTGCTGCCGAGCTGGGCCAGCGGCACGCCTTGCTGATCCACTCGCTGATCCGCGAATTGCGCCGTGTGATACCAGCCGCCGATCTTGGCGGTCGCCGGCAGATCCTCGCCGACGGCAAAGGCGTAGGCGGCCTCGCTTATGACCAGCACGCCGCCGCCCGTGCTGCCGAATTGCAGCGTGCCCGGCCCGGTGGTCATGGTGTTCGACGGGCCCTGATAGAGACCCGTCTGCCAGGTGATGTCGCCTTCGGTCAGCTTGAAGCGGATGCCCGGAGTCGCCAGCGGCGCCGACGGATCCTGCCCGGGGAGGTCGACCCCGACGATCGTCGGCCAGCCGAAGCTCGAGTTCATGAAGGCCGTGGCGTAGCGCGTGCTCCAGAACTCGTCGGCCGCGGCGATATAGCCCAGCCGGATCGACACCGCATCGTCGGCCAGACTCTGCTCGAACAGCGCGTCGAGGAGCCGCGTCTGCGGCTCGACCTCGAGATTGCTTACCGTCATGAGATTGCCGACCGCATGCGTCGACAGCCCGTGCCCGCGCAGCTCGGCGGCGTAGACGCCGACCGTGGCGCCCGTCCAGCCCACCAGCCCTTCGAGGTCGGCGGTCAGCGAGACGATCGTGGCGCCGTCATAGGCGCTTCCCTGGTGCATGCCGCCGGAGGGATTGCCCAGCACTTCCTCGACATCGGTGATGCCGAGCGTCATGTCGTGCTCGAGCAGAAAGGGCCGCACGCCGCCGAGTTCCCAGCCGAGGGTGTCGTGGTGCCACACATCGTCCGGCGGAACTTCTTCGTTTTCGTCGGCCGCCGCGGCGTACGGCAACGCCAGCAGCAGGAGAAGCGCTAGCGCGTGCCCCGGCTCAGGACGCGGTCGCCGTTGGGGCGCGTCCCCGGACCCAGCGCTCGGCGACGGCGAGGAAGACCAGCGTCGCCAGCCAGGCGGCGAGCTGGATCCCCGAAGGCCGGTCGGCATAGCCGACGAGCACGTGGAGCGGCCGCCCGATGACGCCGTCATCCGGCAGGATCCGGTGTAGGTCCCAGAGCTGGCTGCCCCAGCTGGGCAGCAGATCGTCGGAGGCGAGCAGTGCTGCGGCCTGAGCGGCCATGCCGGCAGCAAGGAGCGCGATCATCCAATGGGTCACCGTGAACAGATGCCGGACCGGGATGGCGAGAAGCCCACGATAAAGCAGAAAGCTCACGCCCGCACCTGCGGCGACGCCCGCCGCCCCGCCCGCCAGCATGGTGGCGGCGCTGTCGTGGCTGGACACGGCGATGCCGTAGAGGAAGAGCACGACCTCCGAGCCCTCGCGCAGCACCGCGACGAAGACCACGATGGCCAGCGCTGCCAGCGAGCGGTCGCCGCTGCTGACCGAAGCGGCCAACGCCCTGGCCTGGCGCGCCAGCTCGCGCCCGTGCGTGGCCATCCAGATGTTGTGCCAGCTGAGCATGGCCACGGCGAGGAGCAGGATCGAGGCGGTGAAGATCTCCTGCCCCATCCCCTCCAGCGCCTGGGAGATCGCACCGGCAAACCCGGCCACGATCGCCGAGCCCAGCACGCCGGCGAGGATGCCGCCGGCAATCCACCGCCCGCGCCGCGGCACCGATGTCGTTGCGGCAAGAACGATCCCGACGATCAGCCCGGCCTCGAGCACCTCGCGGAAAACGATGATCAGCGTGGGCAGCATCAGGCGGTATCGACAAGCTCTGGCGAGTGCCGCTTCTTCTTATCGCGAATCATTCGCAGTTGCAAGCAGGCTCACGGGAATGGGATGGCGTCATGCGCGACTGCGATACCGTGTCGGATCCGACACCCCAGCCTCGGCGAAGCCCTTGCGGCGGAGCTGGCAGGAATCGCAGGCGCCGCAGGCGAGATCGGGCGGCGTGGGATCGTAGCAGCTGAGTGTCAGTGCGTAGTCGATGCCGAGCTCGGTGCCGCGCCGGATGATTCCGGCCTTGTCGAGCGCCATCAACGGCGCCCGGATGCGGAACCGCCCCATCCCTTCGACGGCCACCTTGGTCGCGACATTGGCGAGCGCCTCGAAGGCCTGGACAAATTCCGGCCGGCAATCGGGATAGCCGGAATAATCGAGCGCGTTGGCACCGATGAAGATGTCGAAGGCGCCGGAAACTTCGGCCAGCGCCAGGGCGAGGCTGAGGAAGACAGTGTTCCGTGCCGGCACGTAGGTGACCGGGATGCCCTCGCCGATCGCCGCCGGCGCCCGGTCCTTCGGCACGTCGATATCGGCAGTCAGGGCGGAGCCGCCGAAGACGCGCAGGTCGATCGGCACGACGACATGCTGCGCGATGCCGAGCGAAGCAGCGACGCGCCGTGCGGCATCGAGCTCGAGGCGATGGCGCTGGCCGTAATCAATCGAGAGCGCGTGCAGCCGGAACCCGTCCGCCCGCGCGATCGCGGCGACCGTCGCCGAGTCGAGCCCGCCGCTCAGCAGCACGACCGCGTCGGTCACGCCGCGTCCTCGTCGGGCGGCGGCTCGTCCTCGTCGACCAGTATGGCGGCGATCTGGTCGTAGCGGAGCGTGATCGAGCCCAGCATGCGCGACCGCGGGACCAGCGTACCGCCGGCGCCGGTCAGCTGCTCGAACGACGGCACGCTGGCGGCATCGGCGTCCAGGAGGGCGAAGGTCACCCACACCTGCCCGAGCGAATCGCGCACCGCCTCGGTCAGCTCCGAGACCGGATAGACCGTGCCGTCGGAGGCCTTCACGGCCGCACAGTTCTGGGCATAGGCCCAGAGATCGTGAAACACCTCCGGCATGCCGCGGACCATTTCGGCCGTGCGCTCGTACTGCGCCTGGATGCGTTGGGCCGCCTCCTCGTCGGTCGGATACATGGGCCGTCCCCTGGGTTGCGAGCGCCATCATGCCCAAGCATCGAGGAGGGAGCTAGGTATGCGATGCCGCGGCATGACCGCGGGCTGGCTAGGGCAGCGCGCTCGCCCCAACGGCTTGCTGCGACAGGTCCCCTTCCGGCGGGATTTCGCTGAGCGCCCCGAGCTCGCCGCGCGCCCGCGCCTTGCGGCCATAGACCAGCTCGAAGAGCGGCGAGGCCATCAGAGTCGTCACGATCGCCATCAGCACCAGCATCGCGAAGAGGGCCGGCCCGATGACGCCGCGCTGCAGCCCGATATTGACGATGATCAGCTCCATCAGGCCGCGCGAGTTCATCAGCGCACCGATCCCGAGCGCCGTCGCGTTGTCCTGTCCGGTAAGCCGCGCGGCCAGCCAGCAGGCGCCGCCCTTGGCCAGGATCGAGACGGCCAGCGTTGCCGCCGTGAGCAGCACGAGGTCGGCGCTGTCGACCAAAGCGAGCTGGGTGTTGAGACCCGAGAAGGTGAAGAACATCGGCAGCAGCACGACGACCGCCGCCGGTTCGAGCTGGCGCCGCAATCCGTCGGCGAGCACGCCGCGCGGCATCACCGCGCCCAGCAGGAAGCCGCCGAACACGGCATGAATGCCGATGGCGTCCATGGCGCCGGCGCAGACCAGGAACAGCAGGAGCGAGACGGCCAGCAACCCCGATCCGACCCGCCCTTCGCGCTCCGCGATCTGCCCCAACGGCGCCAGCAGCCGCGGCCCGAGAGTCAGCATGAAGGCAGCGAAGACAAGGCCGCCCGACATCGTCGCGACCGCCTGCGACGGTCCGTCGCCGAAGGCGGTGAGCACGATCGCCAGCACCATCCACGCGCCGGCATCGTTGATCGCGCCGGCCGATAGCGAGAGCGTGCCGAGCGGCGTACCGCTCAGGCCCCGCTCGTGAATGATGCGGGCGAGCATTGGAAAGGCGGTGATCGAGATCGCCGCGCCGGTGAACAGGATCGCCCGGGACGTGTCGATGCGCGCGCCGAAGAGATGCTGGTCGAGCAGCCAAGGCGCCAGCAGGATCGCCGCCGCGAAGGGGGCCGCGATGCCGGCGAGCGAGACCGCGGCGGCGCTGCGCGCCTTGGTGCGGAAATGGTCGGCCCGGAACCCCAGCCCGACCAGGAACATGTAGAGCCCGACTCCGAACTGGGCGCCGACATAGAGGACGCCGCGCGCCTCCGGCGGAAACAGCGCGGCCTGCATGCCCGGCGCCAGCAGCCCGAGGACCGATGGCCCCAGCACCACGCCGGCGATCATCTCGCCGACGACCTGCGGCTGGCCGAGACGGCGGCGGGCCAGGAACCCGACGATCCGGCAGGCGGCAATGATGGCGAACATCTCCGCGAACACGACCGCACTGAGCTGTGCCGGCGTCATCGCCTCCCCTTCGTGTCACTGCGCGGCTTGGAGCCGGCGTGACATTCGTATAACGCCGATCGGAAGCGGACGCACGGCAAAAATGATAGCGCTGTCATATGCAACCGGAACACCGCCGGAACGCCGCCTTCACGCCCTTGCCGGCCTGCGCTAGCATCCCCGCCGGATGACGCACAGGATCGTTTCCGTGACGCGCCGCCGGCTTCCCTTCTCCCTCGGACCGTTGATCGGCAGCATCGCGGCCCTCGCAGTCGCATCCTGCGTGTCGCCCTGCATGGACTGCGAACCGGCCGGACCCGGTGGAGCGACCGCTCCCGTCACGGTTGCGCCAGACAGCACGCCTCAGACCGCGGGCAGCCACGCCGAAGCAGAACCCGGTGACGCCGCCGGCAAGATCCCGGCCCCGCCCCCCGCCTTCGCCGGCCGGCAGACTACGGTCACCGCCCGCAGCCTGTCGGGGTTCTGGAAGGTGACCGGCCCGGCCTATGTCGATGTCGATAGCGGGCTGATTTCCGGCATCCGGATCGTCTATGGCGGCGAGGTCACCGACCGGAACATCTGCCTGATCGAAGACCGCGGCGGCGATCTCAGGGCGATCTGCAGCGCCGGGAACGACAGCACCGCGTCGGGCGACGCCGATGGCGACGAGGTCAGGCTGCATTGGTGGCAGGGGCCGGCCAACCTCATCTTCCAGGGCAAGCGGGAGGGTGCGGAGCAGTTGCAGGGAACGCTGAGCGGCGGCATCGTCGGGCTCAGCATCACCGGCGGCATTCCCGTCACGCTGACCCGCCTCACGCCCGCCTCGACCGACCAATCCGACCCTCCGGGCGCCGCCCTCGTGCGCGACGTGCTGGAGGATCTCCGGCGTGGCCGTCTCACGCCGGGACGTTACGGGCCGGAGGCGATCGCCCACCTTGATCCGGTACTGATGCACCCGCCGGTGCCGGAGCCGCCGGTGCGGGTCAGCCTGCTCGGCAGCATCCATATCCGCTGGCGCAAGAAGCAGGCCGACAAGGTCCAGGACGTGTACCGGGTCGACACGCCGAATGGCGGCGCGCTCTGTCGGATCGCCGTCGGCACGCCGGAAGCGGTCGCCGATTTCGACTGCCGCAGCCTTGCCCTCTAGGCTCAAGCGAAGGAGCGTTTCGATCCCTCCGAGCCTTGTGAGCGGCAGGCCCCGGCCCTACACTTCGGCGGGTGCTGCGGGAGCAAGGTTGTGAAAGTCTGGGCACGCTGGGCGAGACGCCTGCCCCTGGTGCTGGTTCTCGGCGTGATGGTGGGCGCGGCCCGGGCGGACGACCAGCCGCTCTCCGCCGCCGACATGCCGATCGCGCGGGAGGCCTTCGCGCTGGCCGATGCGGGCAAGTGGAACGAGGCCGAGAGCCTGGCCGCGACCGCGTCTGATCGGCTGCCGCTGGCGCTGCTGCAATGGCTGGACGACCAGCGGCCGCAGAGCGGGCATGATTTCTCCGAGATCGCGAGCTTCGTCGATTCGCATCCCGACTGGCCGCTGGTCTCCGTCCTGACGGTTCGGGCCGAGGCCGTCTCCGATACGGTCCCCGACGCCGACATGGCCTCCTGGTTCATGCGGCACCGGCCGATCACGCCGATGGCGCGGCTGCGCCACGCCGATCTGATACGCGACCGCGGCGACGCCGCGGGTGCCGAGGCGGCGATCCGGACCGTATGGATCGACGGCGACTTCACGCCCGAGGAGGAAAGCCGGGTCATCGACCGCTACGGCCAGGAGCTGCGGTCGGAGGACGACATCGCCCGGCTCGACCGGCTGCTGTGGGACGGCAAGACCGACCCGGCGCGCCGCATGCTGCCGCGCGTGCCGGCCGACTGGCGGGCGCTCGCCACCATCCGCCTGGCGCTTGCGTCCGGCGCCAAGAACGCCGATGCGGGTATCGCCAAGCTGCCACGTTCGGTCGCGGACGATCCGGGCCTCGCCTTCGCGCGGATGCGCTGGCTGCGGCATCGCGGGCTCGACGACGAGGCCGCGGCGATCCTCGAGCAACAGACGACGCTCGGCAAGGCCGAGGCATGGTGGCCCGAGCGCCAGACGGTGGCGCGGCGACTCCTCCTGCTCAACGAGGCGGCGCGCGCGTACCGGCTGGTCGCGGACCATCACCTGAACGATCCCGGGCTGGTTGCCGACGCGGAATTCCTCGCCGGCTGGATCGCGCTCCGCCATCTGAATGATCCCGCCAAGGCGCTGGCTCATTTCACACGCCTGTGGAACCTGGCGAAGCTGCCGGTGACGCTGGCCCGCGCGGCCTACTGGGCCGGGCGCGCGGAGGCGGCGGCAGGCCACGCCGATGCCGCCGGACCATGGTTCCAGAAGGCCGCCGCCTTCCAGACGACCTACTACGGCCAGCTCGCGGCCGCCGACCCTTCCGTCCCGCCGGCGGCGGCTCCGGTCCCCGAGCCGAAGGCCACGCCCGCCGAGCGCAAGGTCTTCGAGTCGCGCGAGATCGTCCATGCGGCGCGTATCCTGCTGGCGCTCGGCCAGGACGATCACGTGAAGCCGTTCCTGACGCGGCTCGCGGATCTCGCCCAGTCGCCGGCAGAATATGCGGCGGCAGCCGATTTCGCCGACGAGGTCGGACGCCCCGATTTCGGCGTCGCCGTCGCCAAGAAGGCGTTCCTTGCCGGGTTCTCGCTGCTGCGCGCCGGCTATCCGATCATCTGGATGCCGCGCAACGCCGGAACCGAGCAGGCGCTGTTGCTGGCGTTGACCCGGCAGGAAAGCGCCTTCGACCTGCGGGCGGTATCGCCCAGCGGCGCGCGCGGCCTGATGCAGCTGATGCCGGCGACGGCGAAACAGGTGGCCCGCGACATCGAGATGCCGTTCTCGGCCGAGCGGCTGCTGACCGACGGCGAGTACAACGTCACGCTCGGGCAGGCCTTCTTCGACTCGCTTCTGGCGACGTTCAACGGCTCCTATCTGCTGTCGATCGCCGGTTACAATGCCGGGCCTGGACGGGTCCAGCAGTGGCTCGGCGAGTATGGCGATCCGCGGCAGCCGGGCATCGATCCCGTCGACTGGGTCGAATCGATTCCCTACGGCGAGACCCGCAACTACGTGCAGCGCGTGCTGGAGAACCTCCAGGTCTATCGGCTGCGCGTCGGCGACCGCTCGATGGCGTTCTCGCTGGCGGCCGATCTGCGGCGTTGAATCGGCGACGGCCTATTGCGACGTCTGCGCGGCGCCCTTCACCTGGCCGTTCTTGTTGGTGCTCACCCCGAGATTGGTGACCGGCTGCGTGGCCGTCGCGGCCGTGTTGCTCAGGAACGAGCCGTTCGACAGCGAGGCCGGACCATTTTGGCCTGCCGACGTGCCGCTCGCGCCGGAGCCTTGCGGCGTGCCGTTGGGCGAGGCGCCCAGGGCGCTCCCGGCGCCCGCCATGATCTCGTCGATATAGGTGATGTTGGTGAGGGGAGCGCCGTCGGGGCCGATGGACGAGTTCGTCTGAGCCGCCATCAGCTGGTCGATGTAGTTGATTCCCGTCGGCGAGGGCTCGCCCACGGCCGAGGGGCCGGGCATGGCCGCGAGGTACATCGCGGCCTGGGACACCGGCGTGGCGCTGAAATAGGGCGACTGCACCGGCGGCCCGACCTGCGATGGATCGACCCCGCCGATCACCCCGTCCCCGCCCGCGAGGAAGGCTGGTGCCAGCCCTCCCGGCGGTCCCCCGACCGACTGCGACGAAAGCGATCCGGGGTGAAACATCCCGAGATTGACCTGCGCGGCCCCGGAGGCGGCTGCGGCGGATGATGATGTAGGGCCCGCCTGCGATACCGAACTCGGGGGGGCCACGGAGAGCGACGACAGCAGCGCGGGTCCCGTGACGCCCGGCCAGCCGACCGAGGTGGCCGAAACCGACTGCATAGGCGAAATTTGCGGCGCCACCGTCATGGTGCCGGCGGTTGGGGGCGGAAAGTGTCCCGGCGGCGGTGCCGTAGAGCAGTCGTACTTCGCCACGCCGGTCTTGGGGTGCGGGATGTACCTCGCATTACCTAGCGGCCGGTTGGCAGGAACCTCGGGCGGCCCCTTCAGATATTTGACCGGATTCGGCGTGGTGTTGCACTCGCCGCCGCTTTGCAAATACCAGCTGTAAATCAGCGGCACGCCCGCCAGGACGCCGGTGCCCAGCCACACGGCGGAGAGCCGCAGCATCAGGATGCCGGGACGATCGCGCTTGGGGAGCGGCGTGTATTCCATGCCTCCAATAGACGGACCCTCGCCCACTTTGGCAAGCCGGCGATTGGGCGCAACCCCCAGAACCCGTTTGACGCGGCGCGCGGCGAGCGGCAAACCTTTGAGGACACAATAAACGTCGCGGCGCGAGCCGTGCGGCCGAGATCGGTGGGAGGAGCGCCTTGTCGATGCAGGTTTCGTGGTGCCGGACCTTGGCCGCGGCCGGATTGCTCGCTGCCTCGGCTGCGTCGGCCGCCGCGCCGGCGGACGTCGACGAGGCGAGGCTCAAGGCCGCCGACAAGGAGCCGGGAAACTGGATGAGCTACGGCCGGACGTGGTCGGAGCAGCGCTACAGCCCGCTCGACAGCATCAACGCCGGCAATGCGTCGAAGCTTGGCCTCGCCTGGTTTCACGACCTGACGGCCGCACGCGGGCAGGAGGCGACGCCGCTCGTGATCGACGGCATCATGTATGTCGTCGAGGCTTGGGACATCGTCACCGCCTTCGACGCGGCCACCGGCAAGGTGCTGTGGCGCTACGACCCGAAAGTGCCGAAAAAACAGCTCGTGCGCGTGTGCTGCGACGCGGTCAGCCGCGGCATCGCCGCGTGGAAGGGCAAGCTCTATCTCGGCGCGCTCGACGGAAGGCTGATCGCCATCGATGCGGCGACCGGCAAGGAGGTGTGGAGCGTCGTCACGGTCGACCAGACGCAGCCTTACGCGATCTCGATGGCGCCGCGCGTCGCCGACGGCCGTGTCATCATCGGCAATAGCGGCGGCGAATATGGCGTGCGCGGCTATGTTTCGGCCTACGATTCGGAGACCGGCAAGCTCGACTGGCGCTTCTGGACCGTGCCCGGCGCACCGGACAAGCCGCCCGAGGACCCGGCCATGGCGACGGCGCTCAAGACCTGGACGGGCGAGTGGTGGAAGCATGGCGGCGGCGGCACGGTGTGGGACGGCGTGTCCTACGACCCCGAGCTCGGCCTCGTCTATTTCGGGACGGGCAACGGCGCCGACTGGCCGCAGAAGGTCAGGAGTCCCGGCGGCGGCGACAATCTCTTCCTCGCCTCGATCGTCGCCGTCCACGTCAAGGACGGCTCCTATGCCTGGCACTATCAGGCGACGCCCGGCGACATCTGGGATTACGACGCCACCCAGCAGCTGATGCAGGCCGATCTGACGATCGACGGCAGGCAGCGCAAGGTGCTGATGCAGGCGAACAAGAACGGGTTCTTCTACGTCATCGACCGGGCGACGGGCGAGCTCATCTCGGCCAGGAACTTCGTGCCGACGACCTGGGCGACGGGAGTCGATCCCAAGACCGGGCGGCCGGTCGAGACGCCGGATGCCCGCTTCGACAAGACCGGCAAGCTCACGGTCATCGCGCCCGGCCCGACCGGCGCCCATGCCTGGCAGCCCATGTCGTTCAACCCGGCGACCGGCCTCGTCTACATGCCGGTGCAGGAGACGGCGTTCCCCTACGAGCTCGAGAAGAACTACAAGGCCAATCCGATCGGCATCAAGCTCGGCATCGAGCTGGCGGA
>DATGFU010000691.1:0-4199 GCA_035308865.1 Allostellaceae bacterium
CAATCGAAAGGCGATCGCCTTCCTCAAGCTCGCCTCAATCCGCCTCATGCTCCGAAAACTATGCAACCCATGATAATGTTCCCGGACAGACTCTTAGCGATCGGTCATCCGCTCCAGCGCTTCGGGGTAGCGGTCGCCCGCAATCGTGATCTTCGCCGCCGCGGCTTCGATCTCCTCGAGATCGGCGGGGGACAGTTCGACCGCCAGGGCGCCGATATTCTCCTCGAGGCGCTCGAGCCTCGTCGTGCCCGGGATCGGCACGATCCATGGTTTCTGAGCCAGCAGCCAGGCGAGCGCGATCTGCGCCGGGGTGGCCTTCTTCCGCGCGGCGATGCTGGCGAGCAGATCGACCACCGCCTGGTTCGCGCGCCGTGCCTCCGGCGCGAAGCGCGGCATCCTGCTGCGGAGGTCGCCGCTGTCGAAGGTCGTGTTCTCGTCGATCTTGCCGGTAAGGAAGCCCCTTCCCAGCGGGCTGTAGGGCACGAAGCCGATCCCCAGCTCCTCTAGGGCCGGCAGCAGCTCCGCTTCGGGGCGCCGCCACCACAGCGAGTATTCGCTTTGCACCGCCGTGAGCGGCTGGACGGCATGCGCCCGGCGGACCGTCTGCACGCCGGCCTCGGACAGGCCGAAATGCTTCACCTTGCCCTGCCCGATCAGGTCCTTCACCGCGCCGGCGACGTCCTCGATCGGCACGTCGGGATCGACGCGGTGTTGATAGAGGAGGTCGATCGTATCGATCCCGAGGCGCTTCAAGGAGGCCTCGGCGACCGCCTTGACGTGCTCCGGCCGGCTGTTCAGCCCGGGCGCCTGCCGCCCGCCATCGGGATCGATGTTGAACCCGAACTTCGTGGCGATCACCACGCGCTCGCGCAACGGCGCAAGCGCCTCGCCCACGAGGATCTCGTTGGCGAGCGGTCCGTAGACCTCGGCCGTATCGAAGAAGGTGACGCCTTGTTCGACGGCCGACCGGATCACGCCGATCATCTCCTGCCGGTCCTTGCGAGGGCCGTGGGAGAACGTCATGCCCATGCAGCCGAGCCCGATCGCTGAGACTTCGAGATCGCTCCCGCCGAGCCTGCGCTTCTGCATGTTCCGAACTCCTTGTGCCCGATGAGGGGCTAGCCCCGGTACTGCTGGTCCGAGACCTGCTCCAGCCAGTCGACGACCTTGCCGTCGAGCTCCTCCTGGATGGCGATATGGGTCATGGATGTGGTCATGCTCGCGCCATGCCAATGCTTCTCGCCAGGCTCGAACCACACGACGTCGCCCGGCCGGATTTCCTCGATCGGGCTGCCCCAACGCTGCGCCCGGCCGATCCCGGATGTCACGATCAGGGTCTGGCCGAGCGGATGGGTGTGCCACGCGGTGCGGGCGCCGGGCTCGAAGGTCACGCTCGCGCCGCGGATGCGCGCCGGTTCGGGCGCCTCGATCAGCGGATCGATCCGCACCGCGCCGGTGAAGTACTTGGCCGATCCCTTGCCGGATGGGCGCGAGCCGTTTCGCTTGATCTCCATCGTCGTGCCCTCTCCAAGTGATTCAAGCCAACCGCTGTCGCCGCGCAGTCTAGGGGGCACCCCGACGCCTGAACAGGCGACAGAATCGGCGACAGAACCGGCGTGCCGTTAGAGGTCCTTCTCCGCCAGGCTGCGGAACGCGTCGGGAACCGAGCGGGACATCCCCAACGCCACCGACCCGTAGCCGATCGCATCCCAGCCGAAGCGTTCGCGGATCCGGTCGACCGCACGGTCCGCCGCCCAGCGCGCCATGCCCCGCCTGGCGCCGGGGCGACGCGCCTCGTCCCGGAGCCCGAGGGGGAGGTCGAGCTGGATATCCCAGTGCTCCTCGAGATGCGACACGGAGATCGCCAGGAGCGAGAAGGTCGTCTCGTCGGGATGATCCGCCAGGGCCGCGAGCACGAGGTCCTCGGCGATCTCGGCCAGCACACCGGTCGCCGAGATCGGCGCATCGAGCGTGACCGAGCGCGTGACCGATTTCAGGTCGGCGAAGCGGACGCGGGCCGTCACCGTTCGGCCGGGTCTGGACTTGGCGCGCAGCCGAGTGCCGATCCTGTCCGCCAGATGCAGCAGGATGGGACGGATGACCCGCGGCTCGGCCGGTTTCCGGCCCACCGCCGACTGCGCGCCGGCCGACCCTGCCCGCCGGCTTGTCTTGACGTCCCGCGGATCGCGGTTCCATGCCAGCGCGGTGAGCTTCTGTCCCGCCGCAGGACCGAGCAACTGCTCGAGCGACGATCGCGATGTGTCCGACAGCTGCCCGATCGTCTCCACGCCGATCGCGGCCAGACGGGCCTTCGTGACCGGCCCCACGCCCCACATCAGCTCGACCGGCAGCGGCCGAAGGAAGTCCGTCTCGTGGTCGGGGTCGACCACCACCAGCCCGTCCGGCTTGGCGACCTGCGATGCGATCTTCGCGAGGTGCTTGGTGCGCGCCACCCCCACGGATATCGGAAGGCCGAGCTCAGCCCGCACGCGGTGCCGGATGGTCCGTGCGATCTCCGCCGGCGCACCGAAGAGGTGCGTGCATCCCGCGACGTCGGCAAAGGCTTCGTCTATGGAAATCCGCTCGACGAGAGGCGTGAAGTCGCCGATGAGCGCGATAGCCGCGTCTCCCAGCCTTTGATACTGCTCGAAATGGCCTTTGACGAAAGTCAGGTGCGGGCAGAGTTCGCGCGCCCGCCGTCCCGGCATGCCGCTGCGGACCCCGAAGGCCTTGGCTTCGTAGGACGCCGCCAGCACGACCCCGCCACCGACTGCGATCGCCTTGCCGCGCAACGATGGATCCAGCTTCTGCTCGACAGACGCGTAGAAGGCATCCAGGTCTGCGTGGAGGATGGTGGCTGTCGATGCCATCGCGACCGTTCACCCGTGACGTTTCACGGTGGTGTATGACCAAGAACATAGTGAGAACGAATGACGGTGACTGTCAAGCCGACGTCGAGCAGGACGGATTACCGCCCAAGCTTTTGGCCGGCGTCGCCAACCGTCTCGAACAGGTACTGGGTGGCGGAGCACGCGGTCAGTTGCGAACTGCTCTCTGGGTCGAAATCCCTGTTCCACGGGAATTAACACGGAATTTCATGCGAAGGCAGCCTCGGAGAATTTGCTCCATAGCCCATCCTCCTTCGTGAAGCAGCTTCGACAAATGACTTCGCAACCCAAGGAGGATGGGCCTCCCTCAATTACGCGATGTCACCGCTCGCCGCTGAGCGGCGGGGGGCCGCCTGAGTCATGAGTGAGACCCGCTCAAACAGCAAGTGATCTGTATCGGACATGCAGCCTAGCTCGTGAGCGGGTCCCGGTACGGCTCGGCTGGCCCCGTGTGGTGTCCCCTCGATGTCTGGTCGAATCCATGGTTTTCGACGCCGATGAGCGTCGAGCCCCGCAATTCGGGCGCCGATTCACACGCTGGCTGTCCGTTGTACTTGACGCCCGCTACTCGTCGAGGTCGACGTTTTCTTCGTCCGGCTTGGTGTCGCTACCCGCATTGCCGCAACTCCAAGTGCCGAATGCGACGGCCAGAGGTCATCGACTGGGCCGCTCTCAGTATGGCTTGAGCGTCGATTTCGTAATGCCGGTAGAGGTCAGGGATCGTGCCGGTCTGCCCGAAATGCTCGACGCCAAGCGAGCGGGTCGCGTGGCCCGTGACCGAGCCAAGCCATCCAAGTGTCGCTGGGTGGCCATCATGAACCGTGATGATCCGGCAATGCGGCGGCAACGGTGCAAGCAACCGCTCGACATGGCTCCGCGCCTGCGTGCGTCCGCCCTCGCGCGCCCGTTGGGCCGCCTGCCAGCCGGCGTTCAGCCGGTCGGCCGAGGTCACAGCCAGCAGCCCGACATCGCGACGGTCCTCGGCGAGCAGCCCTACCGCTTCGATCGCTTCCGGCGCGACGGTTCCCATATACGCGACAATCAGCTCGGCATTTGGTCCCGGCGGGCGCAGCCAGTAGGCGCCGTCGATGATCGCTGTGGTCAATGCATCCGTCAGGTCACGGTGCGGCTGCTCGAGCGGCCGCGTCGAGAGCCGCAGATAGACCGAGCCGCCGGTCGTGTCGCGCAGCCAGGAGAACTCGTCCGGCTCGCCGTCGCCTTCGCGCTGGATATACTCGAGGCTGAATCGCAATATCGCTGACAGCTCGTCGACGAAGGCCGGCTCGAAGGCAGCCAGCCCATCCTGTGCCA
>DATGFU010000692.1:0-11277 GCA_035308865.1 Allostellaceae bacterium
GATGTGGTTCTCGGCTACATCAACCCGGAGACCTATTACGGCGGCCAGATGCTGCTCAACAAGGCCAAGGCCGAGCGGGCAATCCGCGAAAAGATCGCCGGGCCGCTGGGGATCCCGGTGCTCGAGGCGGCGGCGCTGATCCGCCGGGTGGTCGACCAGAACATGGCCTCCGCGATCAAGCGCGAGGTCCATCTGCGCGGCTACTATCCCGAGGATTTTGTTCTATTCGCGTTCGGCGGGGCGGGTCCCACGCATGTCGCCGGCTTCAAGGCCGACGTGCCCAAGGCGGTGATCTTTCCGTCCTCGCCGGTCTTCTGCGCGATGGGTGCCTCGATCATGGATATCGTGCATCTCTACGAGCAATCGCGGCGCATGGTCTTCATGGAACCGATCACCGAGCGGCTCAGCATCGATCGCGAGGCGTTCAACAGTACCGTGTCTGAGCTGCTGGCCAAGGCGCGGCAGGAGATCGCCTCCGAGGGCCTGCCGGTCGACCAGGTCGTCTTCGGCCTGGAGCTCGATATGCTCTTTGGCGGCCAGGTCAACGTGAAGCGGATGAGCTCGCCGGTGCTGATGATCGAAAGCGACGAGGATGCACAGCGCATCTACGACGAGTTCGAGCTGGAGTTCTCGCAGGCCTTCAGCCCGCTTGTCGTGAACAAGCCCGGCGGCGTCTATCTCGACAATTTCGTGCTGCGGGCCATGATCCCGACCGACAAGCCGGCGATTCCCGAATTTCCGCTGGAGGGGCCCGATCCCTCGGCATCGCGGGTCGGCACGAGACTGGCCTATTGGGACGAGACCAAGGAGCAGTGCGAGACGGCGATCTTCCGTTTCGATCTGCTTCGGCCCGGCAATGTGCTCGAAGGGCCGGCGGTAGTCGAGGCCGAGCTCACGACGATCGTCATACCGCCCGGCCAGCGTTTCTCGATCGACCAGCACGGCTTCGGTGTGTTGGAAAATCTCGTTACGGCCAAGACGACCCGCGAGCTCCGACGGGAGATGGTGCTGGAACTGAGCTGACGGCGCGGACGGGCGAGCCGGCGAACGTGCGATTGACGAGCCGATGGCCGCTAGCCGATCGGGCTCCAGGACAAGGATAGGCGGATTTCAATGCCGATACCGACGCTAGAACAGAAACTCACCTGGCTTAAGCCCGCTCCGGCGACTGCCGAAGAGCTGACGGCCGCCGCCTCGATCAGCCCCGCCGACTTCGAGATCGGGTTCCAACGCACCAACGACATTCTCGACGAGGGGATGGAGATCTTCCAGCGCTCGTGCCGCTGCTCGATGGGCGTCGCCGGGGACTCGCTCGTGGCCATGATGACCGCGAACGGCGACATCGTGAACGGCTCCTGCGGAACCTACCTGCATTCCGTCATTCCGCCGCTCATCATCAAATATATACTGCACAACTATAAAGATAATCCCGGTATTCGCGAGGGCGATCTCTGGTTCGCCAACGACGCGGTCTATGGCGGGGTGCACAATCCCGACCAGATGGTCGCGATGCCGGTCTTCTATAAAGGTGAGCTGATCGCCTGGACGGCGGCTCTCGTGCACACGACGGAGACGGGCGCGATCGAGCCGGGAGGAATGCCGGTCTCAGCGACCTCGCGCTTCGAGGAAGGCATGAACTTCCCGCCGATGAAGATCGGCGAGAACTTCAAGCTGCGCGAGGACATGGTGACCATGTTCCAGGCGTTCGGCATCCGGGCGCCGCAGATGATCACGGTCGATCTGAAGGCCCGGTGCACGACGGCCGATCGCGTGCGGACGCGCCTGCTCGAGCTGTGCGACCGCGAGGGCCCGCTTTATCTCAAGGGCCTGTTCCGCAAGATGCTCCAGGTCGCGGATACCGGGGCGCGAGAGATCATCGACCTGTGGCCGGATGGCAAGTACCGCTGCGTCACGTTCGGCGACGCGGCCGGATTGCTGCGCGGACTCGTGCGCTGCTGCTACATGACGCTCGAGAAGAAGGGCGACCGGCTCGTCGTCGATTTTTCGGAATCGGGTCAAGAGACGCCGTCCTCGTACAATGCCCATCCGCAGGCGGCCATTGCCCATTTCTCCAACTATATTTATGAATACCTATTTCATGGGTTGCCGATCAGCAACGGCACTTTCAACAATATCGATTTCAAGTTTGCACCAAACACCTGCCTGACGCCCGATCCGCGCGCCGCAACGTCGAACTCGGTGATGATCGCGACCGGAGTGATGAGCTGCGTCCACAATTGCTTTGCCAAAGCCTTGTTCTCGACCTCGTCTTGGGAACAGGCCGGCGCATCAATGGGCAATGGCGGCAACTCGCTGGTGCTGGCGGGCCAGAGCCAGTGGGGCGCGCCGTTCGCCGACATGCTCGCCTATTCGATCAACACCGAGGGCATGGGTGCCTACCCGACGAAGGATGGCATGGACGCGTTCGGGTTTCCGTGGTGCGTCTTCGGCCGGGCGCCGAACGTCGAGAATGTCGAGAACGAATTCCCCCTGCTCATGCCGATCTCCAGTCATTTCCAGGATTCCTGTGGGCACGGCAAGTATCGCGGAGGAGTCGGCACGATCCAGCTGTGGGTCGCGCACCACGTACCGCAGGTCTACATGATGTGCATCGCCGACAATTCGAAGCTGCAGACACCGCAGCCGTTGTTCGGCGGCTACGCGCCGTGCACCGTGCCGGGCATTTCCATCCGAAATTCGACGATCAAGGACCAGTTGGCGTCGGGCGAGCCGATCGCGATGGACATGCAGGACATTTTGATCAACCACACCGTTACCGGCGACTACAAGAGCGAGTTTCTCGGCCGCTCGGTGCGGCCCTACGACAACGGTGAGGTGATCACGTTCGGCTTCTCGACGGCCGGTGCCGGCTATGGCGATCCGCTCGACCGCGACCCGACTGCAGTCGAAGCCGACCTCGAGAAGGGCGTCGTCACGGCCCGGGCACTCGACGTCTACAAGGTGGTGTGGGATCCGGCGACCAAGCGGGTCGACCTTCAGGCCACCCGCGAGGCCCGTGCCCGCGAGCGCGCGGCGCGCAAAGCGCGCGGCCGCACCTGGGAGGCCTTCCAGGCCGAATGGTCGAAGAAGAAACCGCCGGACTCGATCCTGACGATCTATGGACACTGGCCGGATGGCCGCCCGACCCAGGCGCTGTTGCGCGCCTGACGCCCCGGTCTCGGTACGATGAACAACGCCGCCCGCGTCCCGTGGCGCCGCCGCATGTCGGAGCTGTCGCGGGGCGTGGGCAAGCCGCATCCCCCGCTCTTCGCGCCGGTGCTGTGGAGCGTCGCCTGCCAAGTGGAGGCGATGGAACCCGCTGCCTTCACGGCCGATCCGACCAAGCTCACGCGCGGTCTCGTCGAGCTGGCACGGGCACTCCAACTGGAAGCGGTCGTCACGGCCTGTCCGGCCGGTATGGAGGCCGAGGCGCTCGGCGCGGCCGTCGACCGCAACTCCTGGCCGCCGCGCGCCATCGCCGGGACAGGCCGGAAGCTGCTCGATACCGAGGATTTCGAGACCATCGGGACGAGGTCGCCGGCGCTCAATGCAGCGATCGAGGCGACGCGGCGAATCGCGGCGCGTGAGCGGGACGAGACCGTCATCCTCGTGGCGCTCACCGGCCCCGCGGCACTCCAGGCCGAACTGGCGGCGCCGAGCGATGAGCCGGTCGCCTACGAGACGATCGCCCGGGCCCTTGCGGCCCTGACCCGCGGGTTCGCGGAAGCCGGTGCCAACGCCATCCTCCTCTGCGAGCGAATGCTTCCTGCCGACGATGAAGGCTGGACCGGGGCGATGCGCACGATCGCGAACATCGCGAAGTTCCATCGGATACCGACGCTTCTTAGCTTCGGCGACCGGTCGTCGCCCGAAATCTGGCCCGGCTTCGTGATTCCATGCCCGGCCTCAGGTTCGGCCTTGCCCCAAGCTCGTCCATGTGGGGTCGCAATCGATCCCGACCCCGGTCGCTGGTCGCAGGCGATGGCAGATGCCGGCGATGCGCGGATCGCCGTGACAAGCGCCGAGGTCTCGCCCGCGGTTTCGATCGGTATGCTGCAAGAGGCGATTGCCGCCGTCCGTCTGAACAGGGGCAAGGCCGAATGACCGCCGCTCCGGTTCCGGTTACGATCCTCACCGGCTTCCTCGGCAGCGGCAAGACGACGCTCATCAACCGTCTCCTCCGCGAACGCGCGGAAGTCCGGTTCGCTGTCATCGAGAATGAATACGGCGAGATCGGGGTCGACGCGGAGCTCCTCCATCGCGAGCGGGACGAGACGATTGTCGAGCTCAGCAACGGCTGCATCTGCTGCACCGTGCGAGGCGACCTCGCGCGAGCGCTGGACGGGCTCGCCCGACGCCGGGCATCGTGCGAGATCGCGTTCGATCACGTGCTGATCGAGACGACCGGGCTCGCCGATCCCGGACCTCTCGTGCGCACCTTTCTGGCGGAGACGCGTCTACTCGATCTGTATTATCTCGACGGGGTCGTCACGCTGGTCGATGCGCTGAACGGCGCGCGCATTCTCGGACAATCACCGACTGCCCGCTCGCAGCTCGGATATGCCGACCGCATCCTCGTGACGAAGCCGGACCAGGTCGAGCCGTCGGTGATGGAGGGCCTGGTCGAGCGCCTCGCGACGATGAATGCGACCGCCGAAGTGCGCGTTGTCGACCTCCTGGGGTCTTCGGCGGGCAGCATCGTCGACGGTCTCCTCGACATGCGAGGGTACCAGCTCGACCGGGTGCGGCTGCCTCCGCCGGCGGTGGCGGAAGACCGGCATCACGATGCGCGTCATCACGAAGCAGTTTCTTCGGTCACCTATCGAGCCGACGGCGAGCTCAATTCCGCGCAGTTCGACCGGGCGCTCGGTCGGGTCGCCGACCGATTTGGCCAGTCGCTTTGGCGCGTGAAAGGCATCGTCGCGATCACGGGCCTGCGCCAGCGGCTGATCGTCCAGGGCGTTCAGGGCCTCATCCACACCACGCTCGGCACCATCTGGAAGCCGTTCGAACCGCGGCGCAGCACGCTCGTCCTGATCGGCGAGGAGCTCGACCGTGATTGGATAGTCCGGCAGTTGCAGCGCAGCGAAGCGGCCGGCACGCCCAGCGCGATCTCGCTCGACGTTACCCATGCCCGATGAAGGAACCTCGCAGATGTCCGACAAGCTCAACGGCCGCGTCGCGGTCGTAACCGGCGGTGCCAACGGAATCGGCCAAGCCTTTGCTCAGAGACTGGCGCGGGATGGGGCCGACGTGGCCATCGCGGACATCGATTCCGGCGAGGCGACGCGTGCCATGATCGAGGTCGAAGGCCGGCAGGCCATGTCGATGATCTGCGACGTCACCAAGCCCGACCAGGTGAGACAGTTCGCTGAGGCGGTTCTCGCCAAGTTCGGCCGCTGCGACATCCTCGTCAACAATGTGGGCATCTATCCGCTTCGTCCCTTCGACGACCTCACATTCGACGAATGGCGGCAGATGATGTCGATCAACGTCGATTCCCTGTTCCTGTTCTCGAAGGCGTTCGTGCCGTCGATGAAGAAGCACCGCTACGGCCGCATCATCAACATGAGCTCGACAGTGTTCTGGCTGCTGGTCGAGGAGTACACCCACTACATCACGAGCAAGGCGGCGGTGATCGGCTTCACGCGAGCGCTGGCGAATGACCTCGGCAGCTGGGGCATCACGGTCAATGCGATCGCGCCGAGCCTCGTGCGCACCCACACGACCGAAACCGGGCCGCTCTCGCAGAATTTCGAGGCGATACCCGCGATTCAGGCGATCAAGCGCCTGCAGGTTCCAGCTGACCTCGTCGGCGCCCTGTCATTCTTCGCGTCCGATGATGCCGCCTTCGTGACAGGGCAGACACTCGTAGTCGATGGCGGGATGATCAAGCATTGACGCTCATCGGACGTCGCAAGGGTAGGAGTTGAATATGTCGAGGCCGACCAAAAAGGTAATCATTACCTGTGCCGTGACTGGCTCGATCCACACCCCGACCATGAGCCCGCATCTGCCGGTCACGCCTTCGGAGATCGCGGCAGACGCAATTGCGGCGGCAGAGGCCGGGGCGAGCGTCCTGCATCTGCATGCTCGCGATCCGGCCGATGGCAGGCCGAGCGCCGACCCCGCACTATTCCGCGCCTTCGTGCCGCGCATCAAGCAGGCGACCGATGCGGTGATCAACATCACGACGGGCGGCGGGCTAGGCATGAGCATCGAGCAGCGTCTCGCCGCGGCGCTCGATTTGCGGCCGGAGATGTGCTCGCTCAACATGGGGACGATGAACTTCGCGTTGTTTCCGATGGCGGACCGCTACACCACCTGGAAGCACGAGTGGGAGAAGCCGTTCCTGGAAGCGTCGCGCGATTCCTTCGTCAAGAACACGTTCAAGGACATCGAAGACATCATCGGCATGTTGGGACACGCTCATGGCACGCGGTTCGAGTTCGAGTGCTATGATGTCGGCCATCTCTACAATCTCGCCTTCATTGCCGATCGCGGCCTGATCCAACCGCCGTTTCTGATTCAGACGATCTTCGGTGTTCTGGGCGGCATCGGCGCCGATCCGGAAAACCTTGCGACCATGCGGCAGGCGGCCGACCGTCTGTTCGGCGATCGTTATCACTGGTCGATTCTTGCCGGCGGCCGCCGTCAAATGCAGCTCGTGACGATGGGAGCGATCATGGGCGGACACGTGCGCGTGGGGCTTGAGGATTCGCTCTATCTCGGAAAGGGGATGCTCGCGCGTTCCAATGCGGAACAGGTGGGGCGGATCAGGCGCATCCTCGAGGACTTGTCGCTCGAAGTCGCCACGCCGACGGATGTGCGCGAAATGTTGGCGCTCAAGGGCAGCGACAAAGTCGCTTTCTAGAACCCGACCGGAAAGGCTCCCCTCCAATGACCCAGAAGTACCCAGCCATATTTGATCTGTCCGGCAAGGTCGCGGTAGTCACCGGTGCCGCGAGCGGGCTCGGGGCCGAGATTTCCGAAGCAATGGCCGAAGCCGGAGCCGACGTGGTCTGCGCAGATCTCGATGTTGCGGGTCTGCGGCCGACGACGGCGCGGGTCGAAGCGCTCGGCCGGCGCGCGCTTGCGGTCCATTGCGACGTGACCGACGAGGCCCAGGTCGATTCGCTCATGCAGGCGGCCGAGGCCGAGTTCGGCCGGCTCGACATCCTCTTCAACAATGCCGGGATCTCGGACGGCACGGCGACGTTGGTCCACGAGTACGACACGGCGCGCTGGAAACGGATGATCGCAGTCGATCTCCACGGGGTCTTCTATTGTGCTCGGGCGGCGCTCAAGATCATGGTGCGGCAGCGGAGCGGCAAGATCATAAACATCGCTTCGATCTGGGGCCTGGCAGGCGCTGCGCATATGGCCGCCCTGCCGGGATATTGCGCGGCCAAGGGAGCGGTCGTGAATCTTACACGAGAATTAGCACTGCAGTATGCATCCTATGGTATATTCGTCAATGCGATATGTCCCGGTTTCTTCGTGACCCGGCTGGCCGACGGGATCTACGACCGGCCCGAATTCCTCGAGGCGGTTGCGAAGGAGACGCCGATGGGCCGGCCGGCGCGGGCCGACGAAATCAAGGGCACCGCCATCTATCTCGCTTCTTCTGCATCCGACTACGTCACCGGTACGATGCTCGTCGCCGATGGTGGCATCTCCGCAAAGTAGCGAGGGAGGGGTGTCGGGCGATACGGCGACCCTGCCACCGGCGGGCGAACGGTATTTCGAGGATTACCGCGCCGGTAGCGTATACCGATCCGGGCCGGTGACAGCGGATCGGACCGAGATGGCCGAGTTCGCACGGCTGTACGATCCGCAGAGATTCCATCTCGAGGAGGGGGAGGGTGGTGCCGCACCCATCGCTAGCGGCTGGTACACGGTCGGGCTCATGATGCGGCTCTTCGTCAGGGACTTCCTGCCGACCGTCGCTTCCCTGCCGTCGCCGGGTATCGACGAGCTTCGCTGGCTGGCGCCGGTCCGGGCTGGCGACCGGCTTATGCTCCGGCTCACGGTGCTCGATTCGCGCTACTCCCGGACGCGGCCGGACCGCGGAATCGTCCGCAGCCGGGCCGAGATCCTCAATCAGGATGACGAGCCGGTAATGACGATGCTGCTGACGAGCTTCATTGCCGCCCGGCCGACGACGGGCTGAGACAAGGCGCGCCTCGCCGCAACGAGAGTCGGAGCGAGCGAGAAACGCATGGAGGGTCCCCTTCATAAGCCACGAACGAACGCCGTACGTCCGAACCGCCTCGGTGCCGGCGGATCGAACCATCCGGTCCGGAGGGACGCGATGGGTGGAAGCCATCCGAGGCTTTTGTTCGACGGTCAAAATAAACATCAGGGCCGGACGCAGCGTAGCTACCTCGCCGGCACGGTCCGTCTTGACGCGCTGCCGGCCGGAGCGTCATTGGCGATTCGAATTCGCCGAAGGGTGTCGGCGTGCACTTGCAGGACCGCCCGCGTCGCTGGCCGAGCTTTCGCCTGATCGATTCGCCGACGGCACGTGGACAGTCGCGCCGCGCGCTCCGTGAATGGGAAAGGGGGATGCCGGCCGTCTGGCGTCGCGGCGTCGGCCAACCAAAGTTGGGTTGATCCGGTTGCGTCGTTGCCGGAAGTTCGCTGCGCGCCCGGCAAGCGACCTTAAGGGAGGATCTCTCAATGCCTTCGGAGACGACCGGCGGGACGGCGAGAACGTCGAGCCAGTGGCAGACGGCGGATTCCGAATATTATCTACACCCGTTCACCGACTACAAATCGATGCAGGAAGCGCCCGCACGGGTCGTGGCCCGTGCCGACGGGATCTACATGTGGGACGCCGACGGGAACCGCGTCATCGACAGCATGGCGGGGCTCGGATGTGTCGCCATCGGTTACGGCAACAAGGAACTCGCCGCTGTCGCGGCCGCCCAGCTGGAGGAGCTGTCCTACTGCCACTCCTTCTTCCGGACAACTAACCGGCAGGCGATCGCGCTGGCCGAGAAGCTCGTCCGGATCTCGCCGGCCAATATGAGCCACGTCTTCTTCACCGTGTCGGGCTCTGAGGCGAACGAGACCGCGATACGGCTCGTTCGCCACTATTGGGACCTCCGCGGCCAGCCGGAGCGCAA
Source organism: Allostellaceae bacterium (assembly GCA_035308865.1). Taxonomy (GTDB): domain Bacteria; phylum Pseudomonadota; class Alphaproteobacteria; order ATCC43930; family CGMCC-115725; genus DATGFU01. The sequence goes on from DATGFU010000692.1 coordinate 9,132, forward strand.
GATCATCATCGGTCGGGACAACGCCTATCACGGCTCGACCATGGCGACGGCCAGCCTATCGGGGATCGCGCCTATGCACGGTGCCGGCGGCGACCTGCCCCTCCCCGGGTTCGTCCACATCGGCTGCCCCGACCATTATCTCTACGGCGCGAACGAGAGCGAGCACGAGTTCGGGCTCCGGGCGGCCCGATGGCTCGAAGAGAAGCTGCTGCATGTGGGCCCCGATCGGGTCGCCGCTTTCGTCGGCGAGCCGCTGCAAGGTGCCGGCGGTGCCATCATCCCGCCCGACAGCTACTGGCCGGAGGTCGCGCGCATCTGCAAGAAATACGGCGTGCTTCTGGTCAGCGACGAGGTTCTGACAGGCTTCGGTCGCACCGGCCATCTCTGGGCCATCGAGGGCTATGGCGTCACCCCCGACATCATTACCTGCGCTAAGGCCCTGACGTCCGCCTATGTTCCGATTTCTGCGACGATCATCAGCAAGACCATCGCCGACGAGCTGATCGAAAAGGGCGGTGAGTGGTACCATGGCTTCACATATTCGGGATTTCCGATGGCCTGCGCGGTGGCGCTGGCAAATCTGAGGATTATCGAGGAGCAGAACTTCGTAAATCGGATCGCGAACGACATCGGTCCCTATTTCGGGAAGAAGGTCAAAGAGCTGGAGAACCTCCCGATCGTCGTGGACGCCCGCTCTCGCGGGCTGTTCGCCGGCATTAAGCTCGGCCGGGACAAGTTCGCGCGCGAGCCGTTCGACGAGGCCCTTGGGGTTGGCCCCTGGTGCATGCAGCACGCGCTCGATCACGGGCTGGCGCTGCGGGCGATGGGGGATACGATGATGCTGCTGCCGCCCTATATCGTAACGAGCGAGCAGATCGACGAGATCTTCGAAATTGCGCGATCGACCTTCCAGGCTGCCCAGCAGCGCTTTGCCTGAACAGCTCCCCCAGCACCCGCGCGCCGTCAGAGAAATGCCGAATTGGACAAGGCGGCGATGAGGGACGCGCGGTTGTCGACGCCGATCTTGTCGAAAATGCTGAAAACATAGGATTTGACCGTGGACGGCTTCAGATCCAGCTGCTCCGCGATTTCGTTATTTGTCGCGCCGGTCATCATAGCCTGGACGACGTCGACCTCGCTCGCCCTGAGCCTGTACCGCTTCGACAGAAGTTGTCCGAGATTGAAGTCGCGTACCCGCTTGTGCATCTGGAGGCTGCAGTCGAGATGGCGGTGAATCCGATCCCAGTCGTGGTCATCCATAGCAAAGCATCCGATCGACCGGCTTCGAAACAGCGCGAGCCCGCCGACCGGCCGCTCGCCGCGCCAGAAGACCAGATCCAACTCGTCATGGATATCGAACCGGTCAAGATAGTCGAGATAGGCCCGATGGCAGCGCCCGATGACATTTTCGGCCTGGCCATGCAGGGAGTTCACCGGCCGCTTGGACTTTGCGAGATAGAAGACATGCAGCGGGTCTAAGGTGCCGACATGGTTGTTGTAGAACGGCAGGAGATCGTGCGGCATGGCCGCCGACTCCGGCGAAACGAGATTGGCATCTTCATCGAACCAGAACATCATGGCGAATGACGCCGCGAGCTCGGAAATACAGAGACCGAGGAGATCAGCAACGATCCGGTCCGAATAGGGATCCGAGTTCCGCTCCATCTCACGCACTCCCTGCAAGGCCGGCCGCGTTACGACCTCTTTCCGATCATCCCGTCGAAGGATGCGGCGGTGCAACCATCTCGCGCGGCCCACCCGTCCCGCGGGGCACCCGATCAGACCTCCATGACAGCTTCGACAGCGGCCGGCTTGAGCAGAAGCACGCGAACGAGTCCTACCGCAAACCAGGCCGCCGCAGTGCCGATCGCCAGCAGGCTCATTTGCGAGATGAGCGTGACGATAATCGCCATGCCCGCAAGCGGCACGACGCCATGAGCGAGCCACCGCCCGCTGCGCCGCCTGCCATGCAGCAGGACCAGAACCGATAGATGCACGCTGAAGAAGGCCGAGAGCGCTCCGATATTGACCATGCTGGTGAGTGTATCGAGATTGTCGACGAACAGCATGGCCATGACCGTCGAAAGGCCGGTCGACACGAGCAGGGCGACATGCGGGATGCGGTAGCGCGGGTGCAGCCGCGCCA
>DATGFU010000693.1:0-2598 GCA_035308865.1 Allostellaceae bacterium
GGCAGCTCGCCCGGGGTGCCGACGCCGAGTCGGGGCGAGAGATCGATCGGCGCCGTCCCGCGCTCGGCCGCCTCGACGCGGTCCTTCGCTTCCTTGAGCCCGACGCCGGTCGCGAGGCGGTAGAGCCTGATCGCCTCGATCTTCCGTCCTTGCTGCAGCGCCTCCCACACCCCCGGCGGCAGGTCGCCCGGGGCGCCGAAGCCGGGCCGGGGCGAGAGATCGATCCGGCCCGCCGCGTCCCGCCCCCGCCGCGCCGCGCCGGCCGAAAGCGCCCGGATCCCGGCCAGGCAGACGAGGGCGACAAGCACGACGACCACGACAAGAGTTGTATCCATTGCGGGCCTCCCACCCCGGGGCGAGGATAGTTTGGGCCGCCGCGCGCGAGAAGCCGGAGAGGAGATGCGGGAGACGAGGCCGCTCAACGATTGAGGACTGTCGGAAACTCGGCCATGCCGGGGTTGCCTCGAGCGGTTCGCCCTTCTCCTCCGAGATGCGCCGCGGCTCCCCTGCGCTGGAGCGGTTCGCGATCGCTCGGAGTCACCCGCCAACCCGACCGTCATTGCGAGCGTAGCGAAGCAATCCAGGGGTCCGTGCCCCGGCCCTGGATTGTCGCGTCGCTCCGCTCCCCGCAATGACGAGTGGTATTCCGGTTCCGATCCAGTCCGGATGCAAAGCGCGCTAGGGTACCGCCGCATGCCACGACTGGTCCGGGTCGTATTCTGTCATTGCCCGGGCGATGCTGCCCGTCTCGGAGCCCAGGTTCTTCTCGAGGACCCGGCCGTCCTGGCCGACGATGAAGCTCATAATGCCGGAATCGCCCCAGTTGGCCGGAAATGCGATCAGCGCGAAGCCGCCGATCATGTGGCCGTTCGCCACGTAGTCGTAGGCCCCACCCGGCGCGTGCGGCCCCTGACGGGTCAAAATCTTGAAGAAATAGCCGTGATAGGGCGTCTCTTGCGTATTGACGCCGCGGCCGGCATAGCCTTCGGCGCGGGCATTCGCGACAAGGGGACCGATCGGGCTCTCTTCCGCGCCGGCGTCGGCGGGCCAGTAGAGCCCGTCATGCTTGCCGTCGGAACTCAGGAAGAGCTGCGCATAGTCCCGAATGCCGTCGCCGTCGCGGTCCTGGGCAGCATAGGCGAGCTGCGCCTCGACATAGGCCCGGCAGGTCGCGATCGTTCGGCGCTCATTGTGGCCGACCCGGCGGGCAAGGATCTCCTCGGCACCCGCCGCGGCGTCGAAACGCCACAGCGATCCTTCTTTCACCACGGGGATCGGCATCGGCCAGTCCTCGTGACCGACTACAAGCGTCGCCTTGGAGTCGCCGTTCGGTTCGACCGCATGCTGCTCGTCATAGGCTGCGACAAATCGTTCCCGCCCCTCCTTGTCGGATACCGGGTCGCCCGACTCGACCAGGCGGTCGCTGCCCGGACCGAGAAGGCGCTCGAGATCGGCCGGCTTCTCGCTCCGGGCGGCGGATACCAGCGCAGCAACCGCCTCATCGGGCGAGGCGAAGCCTGGCGGCGGGGTGGCGGCGAAGGCCGGCGACGCCGCCATGGCCGCAAGGATGACGCAGCCGGCCAGGATGCGGCGGTGCCGCCGGGGGCGGGCGCTCTGCGGGAGGATCGTCAAATGGCGCATCGTGTCCTCTCCGTGCTCGTGAAGCATCGTCACCGGTGCGGCCTGCCGCCGCCGGACGAATGCGGCGACATCGCAGCGCCGCTCGCACGGCCGCGGGCGGCATCGCCGCGCACGTCGCGTCCGGCGCCGTAGGATTCGAAGAGCGGCGGCGACGGCTGCGCGGCGTGCGGCGCGCCCGGCCGGCTTTCCGGTGCCTGGCGAACGCCGCTCCGCCCCTCGCCCGGGTTTTCGTACCCGCGGAAGACCCGGGGCGCCGCCGGAGCCGCAGCGGGAGCGCGTCCGAAGCGCGCGCCGGTCGCCGCATCGCGATAGGGAACACCGCGCCGATGCCCGGGATCGTGCTGCCAGGGCCCGGCGGCCGTCTGCGGGTATCGCGAATGGTCGCCGTGGAACCGTCCGGGCTCGATGAAGAGCCCGTGATCGTGCCAATGCCAGCGGCACCAGCCCCACAGCGGCAGCACGACTGGCACGTCCCACCACAGGACGGGCTCGCCGTAGAAATCGAATCCGAGAGGCGCCGGGAACCAGAACGGCGGATAATCGGGCCAGGGCCAGGGAGCATAGACGACGGCCGGGCTGTAGACGGGCACGTAGACAACGGTCTGGTCGGCCGGCGCGATGGTGATCGCCTGGCCGTCAGTCTCCACCGCCTCGTGCGGAGTCGACTGCAGCGTGCCCGCCGCCTGGGCGCGCTGGCGCAAGCGCTGAACGGAATCCATCACGTCGGCCTGCTGCGCCAGGAATGCGTCGCCGATGGCCTGCATCCAGTCGAGCCGGCTGTCCATCATCTGCAGGATGCGGGGGAACGGCACCAGCGACTTCACGCTCGGATCCCAATCCACCGCCTGAAGCGCCGCGACGAGCTGATCGCCCTTCAGCGCGGCGTGCGCGGGATCCTGCAGCCAGCGATCGGCGGCGACCACCTCGAGCGGATAAGTCGCGGCGATCAGGATTTGC
>DATGFU010000694.1:0-3103 GCA_035308865.1 Allostellaceae bacterium
GGCGGAGAAGCCCCGCCCCGAGGTGGGGCAGGGGAATAGCAAATGCGGGGGGCGGCTTCAAGCGAGTCGGCCCGCTTGTGTCGGCCCGCTTGCTGGCGGGCGGCACAATTGCGAGAATGTGACATCATTCCGGCCGGCGGCCGAGACAGCGCAATCGCAAGGAGACCCGCCCTGAACGCCACCGTCGAACCGGCGGAGACCGCGCCCACCCAGGTCTTCGGCACCGAAGGCATCGCGGCGCTGGACCGCCCGTCCTTCGTGACCCGGCTGTTCATGAAGGCCGTCGCGTGGGCCGAGCGGCGCAATCTCTGCGACGCGACCTACGGGAATCCGCCCGTCTACTCCAATTCCACCTTCCCCTGGGTCGCCAAGATCGAGCGCGAATGGCCGGTCATCCGGAAGGAGCTGGAGGCGGTGCTGGTGCGGCAGAGCGATCTGCCGAGCTTCCAGCACATCTCGCCCGACGTACAGACGATCACCCAGGATTCCGGCTGGAAGACCTTCATCCTTGCAGGATACGGGCTGGCGGCGGATGCCAACATCAGGCGCTGCCCGGAGACGTGGCGGATCGTGCAGCAGATCCCCGGGCTCAAGACGGCGATGTTCTCGATCTTCGAGCCGGGCAAGCACCTGCCGCCGCATCGCGGCCCCTATAACGGCGTGCTGCGCTTCCATCTCGGGCTGATCGTGCCGGAACCCCGGGACAAGGTCGCGATCCGCGTCGCCGACACGGTCTGCCACTGGGAGGAGGGGCGGGCGCTGGTGTTCGATGACGCCTACGAGCACGAGGCGTGGAACCGTACGGAGTCGACGCGCGTCGTGCTGTTCGTCGATTTCGTGAAGCCGCTGCGCTTCCCCGCCCGGCTGGTCAACTGGCTGGTCCTGAACATCGCGGTGTTCACGCCTTTCATCAAGGAAGGCGTCAACAATCACCGCGAGTGGGAGCGCCGCTTCTACCAGGCCTAGATCGGCAGCGGAGGGCGGCCAGTGCGTGAGGCAACGGCGATCGACCCCGTCGTCGCCGAATGCAATCGCGGCATCGAGCTGCTGAACGCAGGGCGCCTCGATGCTGCAGCCGCGGCGTTCGAGGCCGCGCTCGCCGCCGAGCCGGACTTCGTCGAGGCCTGCTTCAATCTCGCCTTCGTGCGCCATCGCCAGGACCGGATCGACGAGGCGCTGATGCTCTACCGGCGAGCCATTGCGCTCGCGCCGGGTTTCGTCGGCGCGCAGTTCAATCTCGCCGTGCTGCTGCGCGGCCGAGGGGAGCGCGATGCTGCCGCCGAGGGCTTCCGTCGCGTGGTCGCCATCGAGCCTCACAACACTCTCGCGCAGCTGGCGCTGGCCGAGACGCTGCGAGAGCTGCGCCGTCTGGACGAAGCGATCGAGCATTTCCAGATCGCGGTCGCCCTGCAGCCGAGCGACGCCAAGACCCTGTTCGGGCTGGGCGGCGCCCTGCTGGAAGCGGGACGCAACCGGGAGGCGCTCGCGCCGCTCGATACGGCGATCGACCTGCGCCACGATTTCGTCGAGGCGCATGTCAATCGCGCACTCGCGCTCCGCGGCCTCAATCGCATTGAGGAGGCGCAGCGGAGCGCGGAAATCGCCTGCGTCCTCTCCCCCGAGCATCGACGCGCGCAGATCGCCCATGGCGACATCCTCTCCGAACGCGGCCTCTCCGAACGCGCGGCCATCTGCTATCGCCGCGCGCTGGCACTGGCGCCCGATGACGCCGAAGCCGAAGCCAAGCTGGGGGTGGCGCTCACCGCGCTGTGGCACATCGACGAGGCCATCGAACGGCTGCGGCGGGCCTGCGAGCGAACGCCGGACAACGTGATCTATCTCGACTATCTGGGCAATGCGCTGGTGAAGACCGACCGGTTCGACGAGGCGATGGCTTGCTACCGCCGCGCGCTCGAGCTCGAGCCTCGCAACGTCTCGGTCTGGTGCAACCTCGGCGTTCTGCTGCAGAACATGAAATGCCACGAGGATGCGCTCGACTGTTACGATCAGGCGCGCACCCTGGCACCCGACTCCGATCTCGCCAAGTTCAACGAGTCGGCACTCAGGCTCACTCGCGGCGAGTATGTGGAAGGCTGGCGGCTCTACGAGAGCCGCGTGGCGATGGCGCGGTTCGCCCCGCCGCCCTTCGGAAGGCCGCGCTGGCGCGGCGAGGCGCTCGCAGGGCGGTCGATCCTGCTCGACGCCGAACAGGGCCTCGGCGACACGCTCCAGTTCATCCGCTATCTGCCGATGGTCGCCGACCGGGCCGAACGCGTCCTGGTCCGCGTGCCGGCTGCCGTGCGCAGCCTCGTCGCGGGTCTCGACTCGAGACCGACGATCCTTGATCACGGCGAAGCACCGCCGGATTACGATGTCTACAGCCCGCTGATGAGCCTGCCGCATGGTTTCGGCACGACGCTCGATACGATTCCGGCCCGCATCCCCTATCTTGCGGCCCCGCCCGAACGGATCGCGCATTGGCAGAGCATTCTGGGGCGCGCGAAGCGCAAGCGCGTCGGTCTCGCCTGGTCCGGCAACAAGGCGCATCTCGGCGACCGGCATCGGTCGATTCCGCTGGCCACGCTGGCACCGCTCCTCGCCGTCCCCAATGTCGATTTCGTGAGCCTGCAGAAGGAAATCCGCGAGACCGACCGGGCCGCCTACGATGCCGCGCCTCAACTCCTCAAGCACGGCGAAACGCTGGGCGATTTCGCCGACACGGCCGGGCTTGTCGAGTGCGTCGATCTCGTCGTCTCGGTCGACACCGCCGTCGCTCACCTGGCCGGGGCCCTCGGACGGCCGGTCTGGCTGCTGCTGTCATGGAACGCCGAATGGCGATGGCTGGACGATCGCGACGACAGCCCGTGGTATCCGACCGCCCGACTCTTCCGTCAGGAGTCGCGCGGCGATTGGGATGGACTCATTCGCCGCGTCGCCGCGGCGCTCGCCACGGAATCCGCGCGAAAGCCCCCGCATTGATCATTTGGGGCTTTTCCGAGGCAAAAATTCTGGACAGCGAATCGTCATTGACCTTAAGGTCGTTAGCGGACGGTGTTTCCAGCCCGTCTGAGGAGGGGATACGGTTGGGCGTTAGGGGGCTGCG
>DATGFU010000695.1:0-32718 GCA_035308865.1 Allostellaceae bacterium
GGAACACCTCGAACAGCATCGCCAGGGCCCCGAGCGGCCGCTTGCCGAGGAGCGCGAAGAACCCCTCGGCGAGCATGTCCGAGTTGAGGATCGTGCCGTCGAGATCGACGACCAGCGGCCGTTCTGCGGGATCGCGCGCCGGAACCGCCGGCGCCGTCACGAGCGAAGGGACTGGGCGAACGCCGCCGGATCGACATTGCCGCCCGAGGCGACCACGCCCACCGTCTTCGCATCGGGCAACCGCCCGGCAAGCACCGCGGCGAGTGCCACGGCGCCGCCCGGCTCCAGCACCAGCTTGAATTCCTGGAAGGCAATCGCCATCGCGTGACGGACCTCGTCGTCGCTGGCGACCACGCCGCCGGCCAGGCGCGGCGCATTGATCGCGAAGGTCATCCGGCCGGGCGTCGGCGCCATCAGCGCATCGCAGATCGTCCGCGCGGCGGGATCGTTGGTCACCCGCTCGCCCGCCGCCAGCGATCGCGCGTGGTCGTCGAACCCCACCGGCTCGGCGGTATAGATCCTGGTCCCCGGGCTCATGGTCGTGACGGCGAGCACGCAGCCGGCGGTCAGGCCGCCGCCGCCGGCCGGCACGACGAACGTGTCGAGCTCGGCGCCGAGCGCCTTCGCCTGCTCCACGGCTTCGAGCGCCACCGTCCCCTGCCCCGCGATCACGGCCGCGTCGTCATAAGGCTTGACCGTGACCGACCCGCGCTCGCCGGCGATCCGCGCCGCCACCGCCTCGCGATCCTCCCGCCAGCGGTCGTAGGTCACCACCTCGGCGCCGTAGCCGCGGGTATTGGCGAGCTTTATCGCCGGCGCGTCCTGCGGCATGACGATCAGCGAACGGATCCCGAGCAGCGTCGCCGCATGCGCCACGCCTTGCGCATGGTTGCCCGACGAGAAGGCGACGATGCCCGCCGCGCGCTCGGCCGGGCCGAGCATCGAAAGCCGGTTGAACGCGCCGCGGAACTTGAACGAGCCGGTGCGCTGCAGCGGCTCGGCCTTGAGCAGCAGGCGGAGGCCGAGCCGGGCGTTGAGCGTCGGGGATTCGAGGAGCGGCGTGCGGAGGGCCCAGCCCGCCAGCCGGGCGGCGGCAGCCCCCACGTCATTGAAGCTCGGCAACTCAGCCAATGAAATCTCGGACATCTCACCTCGCGCAGTCTCGGCGATTATAGGCCGCCGGCCGGAACGGGCCACAACAACGGCACGCCCGGCAGATGACAACGGCATGACGTCCGGCGTAAGCCTGCTTCTGCCCAATGCGAGGACCCCAACCATGACCGGCACCGAGCCGATCTCGGCGATCCGCTTCCCGCGCGCCGAACCGCCGCCCTTCGGCGCGCCGATCGAAATCGCCCCCGGCGTGCTGTGGCTTCGCCTGCCGCTGCCCTATGCGCTCGACCACGTGAACATATTCCTGTTCGAGGAGGAAGGCGGCTGGGCCGTGTTCGACACCGGGCTCAGCGACGACCCGGTCTACGAGGCCTGGGAGCAGGTGCTGAACCGGCATCTCGGCGGCAGGCCGATCACCCGCGTGGTGGTCAGCCATTTCCACCCCGACCATGTCGGCATGGCCGGCTGGCTTTGCGAACGCTTCGGCGCGCCGTTGCACATGCCGCAGGCGGAGTATCTCTATTCGCGCCTGCTGCAATCCCTGCCGGCCACGGCGCGGACGGAAGACCCGCCCTTCTATCGGGCGCTGGGCATGTCCGCCGAGGACATCCAACGCATCCTCAACAGCGGCAAGCGCTACCTCCAGCGGGCTTCCGGCCTGCCGCCGAGCTATCACCGGATGATCGCCGGCGAGAGCGTCGCGTTCGGCAACCGCACCTGGCAGATCCTGACCGGCGGGGGGCATGCGCCGGAGCAGGCGATGCTGTGGTGCCGCGACGACCGGCTGTTCCTTTCCGCGGACCAGGTTCTGGCGCGCATCTCGCCCAACGTGAGCGTGTTCGAGGTCGAGCCGGACGCCGATCCGCTCGGTCTCTATCTCGCCTCGCTCGCGGCCGTCCGCGAGACCGTGTCCGACGAGGTGCTGGTGCTGCCCGGACACAATCTGGCCTTCCACGGGCTGCACGAGCGGATCGCGCAACTGATTCACCACCACGAGCACCGATGCTCCCTCATCATCGCCGCCTGCAAGGACACCGCGCTGACCTGCCGCGAGCTGGTGCCGGCGTTGTTCCATCGCAAGCTCGATCCGCACACGCTGAGCTTCGCGCTGGGCGAGACGCTGGCGCATCTGAACTACCTCGTGAAGCGCGACAGGCTGCGCGCGGCGACGGCGGACGGGGTCGTCCGCTATCGCACGATCTGAGAGTTCAAACGGAAATGCCTCGCTCGATTTCAATAACTTGCCGTCATTCCCGCGAAGGCGGGAATCCAGGGCCGCAAGCGCTGGCGCCAAGTCCCCTGGATCCCCGCCTTCGCGGGGATGACGATCATGCCTTTTATTGCAACGGCATATTTCCGGGCGGACGTTGAGGGGATCATGACCGCTCAGCCCTTCGGCGCGCTCGCCGGCATCCGCGTCATCGATCTGAGCCGCGTGCTCGCCGGCCCCTACTGCACCCAGGTCCTCGGCGATCACGGCGCCGAGGTCATCAAGATCGAGCCGCCGCAGGGCGACGAGACGCGCGGCTGGGGACCGCCCTTCCGCGACGGCGACGCGTCCTATTTCATCGGCGTCAATCGCAACAAGCGCGTGGTTTCGCTCGACCTTGCGCATCCCAAGGGCCGCGAGGTGCTGCTGCGGCTCCTCGAGGACGCCGACGTCCTGGTCGAGAACTTCAAGACCGGCACCCTGGAGAAGTGGCGGCTCGGATATGAATCCGTCCTGGCGCCGCGCTTTCCCGGTCTGATCCATTGCCGCGTTTCAGGTTTCGGCGCCGACGGCCCGTTCGGCGGCAAGGTGGGCTACGACGCGGTGGCCCAGGCGATGTCGGGCCTGATGAGCATCAACGGCCTGCCCGAGGGCGATCCTTTGCGGCTGGGGACGCCGGTGGCCGATCTCGCGACCGGGCTCAACGCGACGATCGGCATCCTGCTTGCCCTCATCGAGCGCGGCCGCTCGGGCAAGGGACAGTTCGTCGAGGCGACGCTCTACGACAGCGGCATCGCGCTGCTGCACCCGCACCTCGCCAACTTCCTGATGAGCGGCAAGACGCCGGGCCGGACCGGCAACGCTCATCCGAACATCGCACCTTACGACTGCTTCGAGACGGCGAACGGCGCGATCTTCCTGGGCGTCGGCAACGACCGGCAGTTCGCGCGATTTTGCGACAAGATCGGCGCCCCGGTCCTGGCTGCCGATCCGCGCTTCCTGACCAACGGCGATCGCAGCCGCAACCGAGTGCCGCTGCGTGCTGAGCTCGAGGCGCTGCTCGCCAAAGTCGACGGGCGCGCTTTCGCGGACGAATTGCTGAACGAAGGCGTGCCCTGCGGGCCAGTCCTCAACATTCCCGAGGTCGCCGCACATCCCCATACGCTGCATCGCGAGATGATCGTGGAATCGGGGGAGTATCGCGGCTTCGGCGTGCCCGTGAAATTGTCGCGAACGCCAGGCGGCGTCGCCTCGACGCCGCGTCCGTTCGGCGCCGACACGCGAGAGCTGTTGGCGGCGGCGGGATACGACCCCGGCACGGTCGACACGTTGATCGACGAGGGGATCGCGTTCGATCGCCGGAAGACGGACTGAGGGACTGCTCGTCAGAAGATCCAGAACACCCCGTCGACGGTCCCGATCGGCCAGTGCCCGGCCTCGAGCAGCGCGAGCAAATGGACGAAGGGATGGTCCGTCGCCCCGGCGGCGATCGCCAGCCCGGCACCCAGCGCGGTGTCGCCGGCCTCGCTGGCAGCCAGCCGGGCCACGTCCCGATCCCGCACGCCCGCCAGCAAGGTCGCCCCGGCGGCCGCGCCATGGGCGGTGTCGTAGGCGAGGCTCCTGACATCCGCCAGCAGTGCCTGGAGCAGGTCGGCACTATTCCGTGCCTCCGCCCACTGCCGCAGATTGCGGCACTCCATGACGAATTCGGCCGCGATTGCGCCGTCCTCGTGATGCCGGTCATAGAGCCGGCGCGAGCGCGACCAGCTGTCGGCCTGTCGAATCTCGGCGCCGGCGGCCATGACGCCCTCGAGCACCGCATTCGCCGCCGCCAGCGAGGCCGGGGACAAGGGCCGACCGGCCGCCGAGAACCACCGTGTTCGTGAAATCGCGCGCGCCAGCGCGTCAAGCGCCCGCAACCCTTCGCCCGGCGAGCCCCGCGCGCCGGCAACCACATCCGCAAGGTTCATGATCGCCTCCCGCAGAGATAGCCTGACACAAGGCTTTCATCTCTGCACGACGATAAAAATGTAACACTCCGCTACTATGTGACGAAGCCCGACTCGGTCAGGAGCGGGAGGCGCGTCGCGCGGGCGGTTCCCGACAGCAGAGGCGGGCAAAGCCGGCCAAGGACCATCGCGATGCGTTGCCCCGCAGGCGCGACAAGGAGATGCGACAGCACGCTCGCGCCGACGACCCGCGGCGCGGCCGCCATCGCCAGACGCCGCTGGAAGGCTTCCGGCGTCATGCCGCGGCACAGCATGGCGGCGGCAAGCTCGGCGCTGCGAAGGGCCAGCGCCATCCCCTCCCCGGCGAAGGACGGCATCACGGCTGCCTGGTCGCCGACGCGCCACAAGCCGCCGGCCCGCCATCGCACCGCGCCGTACGGGATCGAAGCCACCGCGCTCGGCCGGGCGCCGCAGGCGACGGCGCCGTCGAGCCGCTTCGCCAGCAGCCCGACCTCGGCGGCGATCGCCTCCAGCAGCGCCGGCCAGGAGCCCAGCCGCAGCAGGACGCCTCCCCGCACCACCAGGCAAAGATTCGCCCGGCCTTCCCCGGCCGGCTGCAGTCCGGCGTAGCCGCCCGAGAAGAGGGCCAGCTCCACCGAGCCGCCGAGCGCCGCCGCCTGCGACGTCGATAGGGTGAAATGCTGCCGGAAGCCCACGAGATCCCGATGCAGTCCGGCCGGCCGGCGGAAGCCGCGGAGATCGTGCTTGCCGGTGGCAAGGACCACGGTTCGGGCCGTCATGATCTCGCCGCTGTCGAGGCGCGCCTGCCATCCGCTATCCGACCGGGACAGCGCCACGACACGACAGCCGCGCCGGATATCCGCGCCACAATCGCCGGCGCGCCGCAGGACCGCCTCGTCCAGGACGCGGCGCGGCAGGCCGACGGCCGGGAACGGCAGCTGGCGCTCGATGACGTCGTCCCCGGCGGCCAGCCGGACGCAGGCGATCGGCGCGGCGCCCAGCGTCGCGATATCGATGCCGAGCTCCTCGAGGGAGAGCTGCGCCTGCGGCGCCAGGAACTCGCCGCAGACCTTGTCGTGCGGCCCGCGCTCGCGCTCGACGAGCGTGACCTGCCGGCCGGCGCGCGCGAGGTGCGCCGCCGCGGCAGCGCCCGCGAGCCCGCCCCCGATGACCAGGATCTCGCCGCTCATGCCGCCCGGATCCGCGAGACCGAGACGCGGAACGGCACGTGCCACGCGACCTCGATCGGCAGCTGACCCAGCCCTGCGGCCGCCAGGGTCGCGCGCCACTCGGCGAGGCTCAGCGACCGCGTGATCGAGATCGGCCCGTCATTGCGCACGAAGCGGTGCCAGCCGGCCGCCCAGGACCAGAAGCGGAAGACATGGTAGGGCAGCGCATGGCGATGCAGATCGGCGACGAGCCAGCCGATCCGTGCCTTTTCCTCCATCCAGCAGAGGAACCGGCGCAGCGCGGCATCGTCGAGATGGTGGGCGAACTGCGAGCTGACCACGACGTCGATCGGCTCGTCCGCGTACTCGAACACATCGCCGGTCACCCAGCGGATCGGCCGCCCCGGCGGCGTGGCCTCGGCCGCGGATCGCCCCGACCAGGGGTTGAGGTCGATGCCGACGAGCGCCACGGCGATGCCGCGCCGCCCCGCCCACAGATCGACGCGGCGCAGCAGGTCGCCATAGCCGGACCCGACATCGACGAGGCGCAGCGGGCGATCCTTCGGAAGGAGATCCGATCGCGCCAGGCGATCGAGGAAGCCAAGCGTCGCCCGGTGCGTCAGCGTCAGCCGGTTGACCGTCGCAAGATCGCTCAGACAGGCGCGGAACTCCTCGTAACCGCAATCCTCGGTATCCATCAACTCCGGCGTGTAGGCACGCCGGCTGAAATCGAGCGAGGCCACGTGGACCACCGTCACGTCGCGAGATGGAACAGCATGGTCTCGGCCGTCAGGCCGGGGCCGAAGGCGAGGCCGCAGCCCCGCTGGCCAGCCCGCCCCCGCCGCAGCATCGCTTCCAGCACGAACATGATCGTCGCCGAGGACAGGTTGCCGTGCGAGCGCAGCACGTCCCGCGACCAGTCGAGCGCCCGCGGGTCGAGCGCGAGGGCGCGCTCGGCGGCGTCCAGCACCGACCGGCCGCCCGGATGCACGGCCCAGAGATCGATCGATCGCCGGTCGCCGCCATCGAGGATCGCTTCGATCTCCTGCCCCAGCGCGTCGCCCACGGCGGCCGGCACGCGGCCGGAGAGCACCATGTCGAACCCGGCGTCGCGGATGCGCCAGGTGATCAGGTCGGCCGTGCCGGGGGCGATCACGGTGTGGAAGCGGTCGAGCGCGATCCCCTCGGGCTCCGCCGAGACCATGCTCGCGGCGCAGCCGTCGCCGAACAGCAGGAAGGAGAGGACCGGCTCCAGCTCCGTCGTCTCCTGCAGATGCAGCGTGCACAGCTCCAGATTCACCACCAGCACCCGCGCGTCCGGCTCCGACCGGACGATGTGGCGGGCCAGCTTCAACGCGTTGAGCGCGGCGAAGCACCCCATGAACCCAACCACCGTCCGCTCGACCGAGCGGGAAAGGCCGAACGTCTCCACGAGATGCAGATCGATGCCGGGCGCGGAAAAGCCGGTGCAGGTCGTGACGATGATATGGCTGACGCGCGCCAGCTCGGCGGGCCTCAGCCCCAGCCGGTCGACCGCGGCCGCGGCGAGCGGCCCGGCCGCCTCTTCGTATTTGGCCATGCGGGCGCCGGTGCCGGGGAATCGACCTCGTGTGTAGAACCCGTCCGCGTCGACCGACTTGCCGTCCGGCACGGCGGCCGGCTGCAGGGACGAGTACCGGCGCTCGATCTGCGCCTTGTCGGCCATGCGCTCGAACAGGTTGGCGATGCGCGGCCGCCCGGCCAGCAGCGACCGCGCGAAGGCGAGGAAGGTGTCGTGGACCTCGTAGCGCGGCACTGCCGTGGCAATCCGGTTGATATGGGCAGTGACCAAGGTCGGCACCTCGCGGAACGGCCGTATGTGGGGAGTATGACAGAGACGTGTCCGGCCCCGCTGAAATTCCGGGGGGCGGCGGATCGCCGCTCCTGTCACACTACCTCGGTAGGAAGAGCGCGGCGAGGCTGATCGCGCCGGCGAGCCCGAGATAGACGCCGACCAGCGGCAGGCCACCGTGATCGGCCAGCGCCTGCGCCAGAAGCGGCGCCACGCCGCCGCCGAGGATCCCGCCGACATTGAAGGCGATCGATGCGCCGGTATAGCGCACCCGCGCCGGGAAGAGCCCGGGCAGCCAGGCCCCCAGCGGGCCGTAGACGAAGCCCATGGTCAAGAGCGCGAAGGACAGGAAGAGCCAGATGACCGCCAACGACCCGCTGCCGAGCATCGGCGGGAGCAGCACGCCGCTCAGGATCGTCAGCCAGCAGCCGAAGGCGAGCACGCGGCGCGGGCTGGTGCGGTCCGACCAGATCCCCGCCGCCACGATGCCGATCGCCAGGCACAGGATCGCGGCCAGCAGAACGCCGAGGAAGCTCCGCCGGTCGATCCCCAGCGTCGTCGTGCCGTAGCCCAGCGAGAAGGCGGTCGCGAGGTAGAAAAGCGCGAAGCAGGCGACGACGGCGAAGGTGCCGGCGATGGTCTCGCGCGGACAGGTCCGCAGCAGCTCGGCGACCGGAACCTGGGCCGGCGGCGCCTCTTCCATCGCCGCCGCAAAGGCAGGCGTCTCGCTGAGCCGCAGCCTCACCCAGAGGCCGAGCCCGACCAGCGGCGCGCTGGCGAGGAACGGCAGCCGCCAGCCCCAATCCTGGAAGTCCGCCGGGGTCAGCGCCAAACCGAGCAGCAGGAAAAGCCCGTTCGCGACGATGAACCCGACCGGCGCGCCGAGCTGCGGGAACATCCCGAACCGTGCGCGGAGCCCGGGCGGCGCGTTCTCGACGGCCAGCAGCGCCGCCCCGCCCCATTCGCCGCCGAGACCGAAGCCCTGGCCGAAGCGCAGCACGCAGAGCGCCAGCGGCGCCGCCCAGCCGGCCATGGCGTAGGTCGGCAGGATGCCGACCGCCGTCGTCGAGCCGCCCATCAGCAGCAGCGATGCGACCAGCGTGGATTTACGCCCGATCCGGTCGCCGAAATGCCCGAAGACCAGCGAGCCCAGCGGCCGCGCGATGAAGGCGATGCCGAAGCTGGCATAGGCCGCCAGGAGCTGCACCGAGGCCGAGGCCGCCGGAAAGAACAGCGGCCCGAACACCAGCGAGGCGGCGGTGGTGTAGATATAGAAGTCGTAGAACTCGACCGCCGTCCCGACCAGGCTCGCCGCGAGAACGCGGCGGATGGCCGGCGTGATGACCGGCGGCGTGACGTCCCTCAGGCCGCCAGCTCCACGGGATCGCCCAGCCGGATCCGCCCGGGCTCGATCACCGAGCCATAGGCGCCGATATTCTGGTTCGCCGCCCGCACGATGGCCCGCATGATCTGCGGCTCCTTGGGCAGGTCGGCCTGCTGCAGCGTGGTGATCACGCAACGCGGGCACGGCGCCGGCACCTCGACCAGCACCTCGCCGACGCGGATCCGCCGACCCACCCAGCCCTGCTCGACGAAGCCGCTCTCGGCGACGTCGATGACGAAGTTCGGCCGGAACCGCCGCACGTCGATCCGCGAGCCGGGCGCCTCCGCCTGCAGCGCCGCCAGCGTGGCGCGCGTCAGGAAATGCAGCGGCCACACGTCGAAGAACGTGCCGCGCGGCGACACGTAGGTCATCAGCTCCTCGGGAAACTGGCGCATGTCGGGCAGCGGCTCGCCGGGAACGCGGCCGAACAGCGCCCGGTACTCGGCCTCGAGATCGGGATTGTCGGGCGGCGCCCGGCGATAGAACTCCTCGGCCTCGGGCGCCTGTTGCGGCCACAGCGTGACTGTCCGTCCGACCAGCCGTGACATGTGGTTGGCGGCCTGCGGGTCGCTCGTCAGGAAGCGCGTGCCGTCGGGCAGGGTGATCTCGGCGTCGGGGGTGGTGCTGCCGTCCGGCTCCGCGACATAGCGGGATTCGGCCTGGACCAGCGCATGGAGGTTGCGGCCGCCGCGGATCTCGCCCTTGGCCTCGTCGCGCACCGCCCAGCCGCGATCGCCGAGAACGCCCTTGTGGACCTGGAGCCGCGCCTCGGCCAGCCGCTCGCCCCGCAACGATTTCACCGGGTAGCGCCAAAGCTCCGTAACCGTGCCGATCCGCATGACATCTTCCTCCCCGGCGGCGAGGATGGCATGCGGGACCGGCGAGAGCCAGATGCGAGCCGCGGACTTCCGGGCAGGCCGCGCTAAAGGACTACAGGTCCTCCGCCAGCGCCGCCTGGACCGGCTTCGGCATCAGCGCGATGTGGCCGTAATTCGGATGGTCGAAGCCGAGCTGCACAGCCGTTGTGGCATCCCGGAAGTCGGCCGCCTGCGCCTCGGTCAACGGGAAATGGAAGAACTGCACCGCCGAGGCCTTGCCGTCGGCCGCCGTATTCTCGCGGTCGGGATCGGGAATGCCGCGGATCTCCTCGGCGCCGATGCGCAGCAGCGCGTGGTGCTCGATGCCGCCGATCCGGAGCAGCTGCAGCTTGCGTCGGGCCGCGTCGTCGATCTCGAACATCGCCGTCGCGACCAGCTCGTTGCCGCGCGGGACCAGCGGCGCGTAGGCCGCGATCTCCTCTTCCAGCTGCGCCTCGCCGCCATTCTCGATGTAGAGCATTTCCTGGATCTGGTGGCGGACGGTGGCCCAGTCCTCGAAGCAGAAGGCGGCGAAGGGACCGACATCGACACGGCGGTTCCGTTTGTGCGCGGCGATCTCGCGGCGCAGCGCGGCCCGCACCGGAGCGTAGCGGGCGCGCGGCAGGATGTCGGCCGGCTCGATCGTGCGCCTGGGCGCGCTCATCGCTCCAATGCCTCCTACGGCACGAGCCCATAGGCCCGCGCGAACAGCTCGATCGGGTGGGACTGCGCCGGCAAGGCGCCGTTGCCCGCAATCCGCTCGATCCCCTGCATGATATGGGTCGCCGCCAGCGGGCATTCCGAAGCGACGTGGCGGTTGCCGTGATTCGCCGCCGCCCGCGCCACCGGCTTCCCGAGCTTGATCGCGATCTCGAAATTCTCCTTGCGGATGCCCCACGACCCGCCGTGGCCGGAGCAGCGCTCGATCACGTCGAGCTTGGTGTCGGGCAGCAGGCGCAGCAGCTCGGCCGCCTTGGCGCCGATGTTCTGCGCGCGGGCGTGGCAGGCGAGATGGAGCGTGACGCCGCCCTCGACCGGCCGGAGCCCCGGCGTGAGCCCCTCCTTGCGGGCGATTTCGACGATGTACTCGCTGATGTCGCTGGTGTTGCGCGACAGCCGCCGGACATCCTCGTCCTGCGGCAGGATCAGCGGCCATTCCGCCTTGAGCATGAGCGCGCAGGACGGCACCAGCGCCACCACGCGGTAGCCATCCTCGATGTAGGGCTTGAAGGCAGCGGCGATCTCACGTGCCCGGCCGGCGACGTCGGCGATGTCGCCCTGCTCCAGCTGCGGCATGCCGCAGCAGCCGGGATAGACGAATTCTGTTCGGACGCCGTTATGGGCGAGAACCGCCTGCGCCGCGCGCCCGATCTCGGGCTGGTTGTACTCGCCGTAGCAGGTCGCATAGATCACGATCTTGCGGCCGAACCCCGGCGCCGCCTCGTTGACATGCGGCGCGTCGAGTGCCTGTTGCGTCAGCGTGCGGTAGCTGAAGCGCGGCAGGGCCGCGTTGCGGTCGATCCCGGCGACCGCCTCCATCGCCGGCCGGGTCAGCGCATTGCCGCAGGCCGACGCCCAGTTCGCGACGGGTGCGGCCAGCGTCGCAAGCTTCCCGTTGCGGTCGGTCTTCGTCACCTCCCTCGTCGCGCGGTCGACCTTGCCGGATTTCAGCTCGGCCGCGCGCCAGCGCAGCATCAGGTGCGGGAAGTCGATCGCCCATTCGTGCGGCGGCACGTAGGGGCACTTCGTCATGAAGCAGAGATCGCAGAGCGTGCAGGCGTCGACGACCGTGCCGTAATCCTTGCGGTCGACGCCGTCGATCTCGCCGGTCGGCCCGGCATCGACGAGACCGAACAGCCGCGGGAATGACGCGCAGAGATTGAAGCACCGCCGGCAGGAGTGGCAGACGTCGAACACGCGCTCGGCCTCCGCCGCGACCTTCTCGAGGTCGTAGAAATCCGGATTCTGCCAGTCGAGCGTATGGCGGTAGGGCGAGCCCGACCAGCCCGCCGGCGTGTCGTCAGCCATCGAGGCTCCTCGACGCCGGCTACGCGTCCAGGTTATCGAGCGCCTTCTGGAAGCGGCCGGCGTGCGAGCGTTCGGCCTTGGCCAGCGTTTCGAACCAGTCGGCGATCTCGTCGAACCCCTCGTCACGGGCGGTGCGCGCCATCCCGGGGTACATGTCGGTGTATTCGTGCGTCTCGCCGCTGATCGCCGATTTCAGGTTCTTGTCGGTGCCGCCGATCGGCAGGCCGGTCGTCGGATCGCCGACCTCCTCGAGGAACTCGAGATGCCCATGGGCATGGCCGGTCTCGCCCTCGGCAGTCGACCGGAACACGACGGCAACGTCGTTGTAGCCCTCGATATCCGCCTTCTGCGCGAAATAGAGATAGCGGCGATTCGCCTGACTCTCGCTGGCAAAGGCGTTCTTGAGATTGGCCTCCGTCCTGCTCCCGCTCAAGCTGCTCATCGGACTCTCCGGATGGTGCGAACGAATTCTCGGTGGCACCGGTATATCACCTTGGCGCCGCTTCGCCGTCAAGAGTTTAGAATAATTCTAAACAGATTAACTGCTGCGTGCCGGCTGCCACATTGTAGGGCCGGGTCGCAGCGCCCTATTGTTACGGCGGAACGCAGCGGAGATCCCATGGAATCCAGCGACGAGGCGAAGGTCACGCAGCAGGGCAGGCTCGGCGTGCTGACCCTCGACCGGCCGCAGGCGCTGAACGCGCTGACGCTCGAGATGATCGAGACGCTGGATGCGGCGCTTCGCAACTTCGCGCAGGACGCCGCCATCGATGCCGTACTGATCCGCAGCACGGGCGACCGGGCCTTCTGCGCCGGCGGCGACATCAAGCCGATCGCGGTGGCGCCGCCGGGACCCACGCTCGACCGCGCCCGCCGCGCGTTCTTCGCCGGCGAATACGCGCTGAACTACTGGCTCCACGTCTATCCGAAGCCCGTGCTCACGCTCATGCATGGGATCACGATGGGCGGCGGCTGCGGGCTCGCGATGAACGCCCAGTACCGCATCGCGACCGAACGCTCGCTCGCCGCCATGCCCGAGACCATGCTGGGCCTCTTCCCCGATGTCGGTGCGACGCTGTTCCTCAACGAGTTGCCGGGCGAGATGGGGCTCTATCTCGGCCTCACCGGCACGCGGCTCCGTGCCGGCGACCTGGTGGCGCTCGGCATGGCGACCCACTACGTCGCCGGCGCCTCGGTGCCCGATCTGGTCGGGATGCTGGCCGCCGCGGATCCGCTGGCGCCGGCCGTGATCGACAGCGTGTTGGCCCGAGTCGCGGCCGACCCGGAGCCTCCGGTGGTGATATCCCGGCAGGGCCGGATCGACGCGCTCTTCGCCGGCGCCTCGCTCGGCGAGATCGTCGCGGCGCTGGAGGCGGCGCCCGAGGATTGGGCGCAGGAGGCCTTGGCGAGCCTCCGCGGCGGCTCGCCGACCAGCGTCGCGACCACCTTCCGCCAGCTGCGCGGCTGCGCCGGCCTGCCGCCCGCGGAGGTCTTCCGCATGGAGTACCGATTGGCGGTTCGCCTGTCGGGCCGTGCGGATTTCCGCGAGGGCGTGCGCGCGGTGCTGGTCGACAAGGACCGCATGCCGCGCTGGTTGCCGGCGACACTCGAAAAGATCGACCCCGACGCCATCGAGTCGCTGTTCGCGCCGCTGGCGCCGGCGGAGCCGGAACTGGACCTCGGGTGAAAACTCCCGCGCTGCACACGGCGAATTCCGCCCCGACTCGCAGGGCGCCTTGCAAATCGCTGGAGTTTTAGGCGAAACTCGGTCGTATTGCGGTCCCAGACTTGATGGTATTGCTGCCCCGGCGAGCGGAAATGCGAGAACCCTATCTCAATATGATTGCGATGGTCGAACGTCTCCATCGGCAATTTCTCGAATTGGTACGCGTTGAACTGGACTCGCTCGGCGTGCTCGACATCAACAACGTGCAGGCCCTGATCCTGTTCAATATCGGCGAATCAGAATTCACGGTCGGCGAACTCACGCTTCGCGGGTGCTACCTGGGTTCCAACGTGTCCTACAACGTGAAGAAAATGGTCGAGGCCGGGTATCTCGTGCTCGAACGCTCGACTCATGATCGGCGCTCGGTGCGGGTGCGGCTGTCGCAGAAGGGGCTGGACCTGTGCGTCAAGCTCGACGCGATGCACGACCGCCACACCCAGGCGCTCTCCGAGACCCAGATCGACCAGGCGGCCCTGGAGCAGGCTAACATCACGCTGCGCCGGCTCGACCGGTTCTGGACGCACCACGTCGATCTCGGCACCCGCATCCTCCCGCGGGTAACGCCGGCGGCGTGATCTGATCCGCAGATGGCGCAGATGCGCGCAGATGAACGGCGCGCAGCGCCAGCTGTCGGTTGCGGCTGAGGGTTAAGGCTGCACGCTACGCTCGCTTGCGGACCGAAGTAGGCAGACCTTCTCCGTCGTGGCCGGGCTTGTCCCCCGACTGTCCGGTTCGCTCGCGACGCATCGTGATAATAGATCTACATGACATGGATAAACTCTTTGGTCGTCATGGCCGGACCTGTTCCGGCCATCCACGTCGGGCCGCCACGCTGCCGCCCGACGTGGATGCCCGGCACAAGGTCGGGCATGACGTTGAAAAGGCGCGCGAAATCCACACTACACACCGAACTACGTGAACCGGACAGCCGTGGGCTTAATCCGGCCATGGCCTCGAACGCGACCTAAGTCCATGTCGACGCACCAGCCGGAGCTATTTGCGCCCATCTGCGTCATCTGCGGATAGCCCTACTCCTTCGGCGGCGTGCCTTCGATAAGCGACGGTCCGGCGCCGGGGCCTTCCTCTGTCCCTTCCAGCACGCGGAAACGGGTGTGAGCATCGTCGACGGTGACCCAGGCGCGGGCCTGCCAGACCTTGTGGGCTTCCTTGTAGCTGTCGAACGGGCCATGGCGCTCCAGCGACTTCCCCGGGGCCACCCGGCTGAAGCTCGTGTCGGTGTACTCGCCGCCGATCACCCAGTACTGCGTCATCGCTTCCGGCTCCGCTGCCCGCCGTAGAGTCATCATGGGTTGCGTCCGGGCGCAACCGGCGGGATCCTGACGCATGCCCTATGCCAGCCTGCGCGACTTCATGGCGAGACTCGAAGCGACGGACCGCCTGAAGCGGGTCGCCATGCCGGTCTCGACCGTGCTCGAGATGACCGAGATCCAGACGCGGCTCCTCGCCGAGTCGGGGCCGGCGGTGCTGTTCGAGAAGCCCCTGCGCGCCGACGGCACCGCCTCGCCGATGCCGGTGCTGGTCAACCTCTTCGGCACCGTCGAGCGCGTCGCCTGGGGCATGGATCGCGAGCCGCACCAGCTGCGCGAGGTCGGCGAGACCCTCGCCTTCCTCAAGCAGCCCGAGCCGCCCGGCGGCTGGCGCGAGGCGCTGGAGCTGCTGCCGCTGCTGCGCACGGTGATGGCAATGAAGCCGCGCACGGTCGGCTCGGCGCCTTGCCAGGAGGTCGTGCTCAAGGGCGGCGACATCGATCTCGCCGCCCTGCCTGTCCAGACCTGCTGGCCCGGCGAGCCGGCGCCGCTCATCACCTGGCCGCTCGTGGTGACCAAGGGGCCCGGTGGCGCCAAGGAGGACGGCTACAATCTCGGCATCTACCGCATGCAGGTGACCGGCCGCGACACCACGCTGATGCGCTGGCTGAAGCATCGCGGCGGCGCCCAGCACTATCGCCGCTGGGGCGAGGCCAAGCGCGAGCCCTTCCCGGCGGCCGTGGTGATCGGTGCCGATCCCGGCACGATCCTCGCCGCCGTGACGCCGGTGCCCGACACGCTCTCGGAGTACCAGTTCGCCGGCCTGCTGCGCGGCCGCAAGGTCCAGCTCGCCGACTGCCTGACCGTGCCGCTCAAGGTGCCGGCACAAGCCGAGATCGTGCTCGAAGGCCATGTCATGCTCGACGAATACGGCGACGAAGGCCCCTACGGCGACCACACCGGCTACTACAATTCGGTCGAGCCGTTCCCGGTGTTCAAGATCTCCGCCATCACCATGCGGCGCGAGCCGATCTATCTCTCGACCTTCACCGGCCGGCCGCCCGACGAGCCCTCGGTGCTGGGCCAGGCGCTGAACGAGGTGTTCATCCCCCTCCTGCAGCAGCAATTCCCCGAGATCGTGGATTTCTGGCTGCCGCCGGAAGGCTGCTCGTACCGCATCGCCGTGGTCTCGATCCGCAAATCATACGCGGGCCACGCCAAGCGGGTGATGATGGGCGTGTGGTCCTTCCTCCGGCAGTTCGTCTACACGAAGTTCGTCATCGTCGTGGACGACGACATCGACGCGCGCGACTGGAAGGACGTAATGTGGGCGATCGCGACCCGCATGGATCCGGTGCGCGACATCACCCGCGTCGAGAACACGCCGATCGACTACCTCGACTTCGCCAGCCCCGAAAGCGGGCTCGGCGGCAAGCTCGGGCTCGACGCCACCAACAAATTTCCGCCCGAAACCAAGCGCGATTGGGGCCGCAAGATCGCCATGGACACGGAGATTGTCACGCGCGTGACCGAGAAATGGGCCAGCCTCGGCCTGCCCGGCTCGGGCAAGCCGATCTGGAAGTAGCGGATGAGCGATCCCTTCGATCTCAAGCGCTTCGTAGAAGCGCAGGACATGGTCTGGGACGATGTCCGCCGCGAGCTCGCGGCCGGCCAGAAGCAAAGCCACTGGATGTGGTACGTCTTTCCGCAGATCGCCGGGCTGGGGTTCAGCCCCATCTCGGAGCATTACGCGATCGCCTCGCTCGACGAGGCGCGCGCCTATCTCGCCCATCCGGTACTGGGACCGCGGCTGCGGCACTGCACGGAACTGGTGAATGCCGTGGACGGGCGGCCGATCGGGGAAATCCTGGGATCTCCCGACGACCTCAAGTTCCGCTCGTCGATGACGCTGTTCTCGCAGGTGACCGAGGACAACGCGGTCTTTTGGGACGCGCTCGCAAAGTACTACGGCGGCGAGACCGACCGGGCGACGCTGGAGAGGATGTAACCGGCACGAAGCGCTCAGCCGGTCCCGCTCCCATCGCGCCACACATGCCCGCAGTCGTTGCAGCGATGGACATGGCGGGCCGGCGAATACGAGATCCCGCCGCAGAAATACGACAGCAGCAGAATCGCGAGGCCGCCGGGTGACGCCTCGCTGACGAAACGGGTCGAGCCGCAGGCCGGACAATGCGGCGCCTCGACCGTGCCGAATTCCGGCTGGAGCTCGTCCGCATAGGCGCCCGCCTCGCAATCCGCGACGATCGCGGCGGCTTCCTCCTGCAGATCCGACGGCACCTTTACCTTCACCCCGCCGAGCAGGAGCGAAAAGGCGAAGTCGTTGGCAATCAACTGGTCGTCCGCCAGGAAGGCCGGGATGCCTTCGGCTTCGAGGCGCGACCGCAGCAGATGCGCCTCCCAGGGCCATGTCGTCACGGCGACGGTCACGAGCATCGGCGCACTCTATCGGGAGAGGACCAGATCGCTGCCTCGCCGGCGATGCTACCATCGCCGCGGGCAGCGTGACAGCCACGATGCCCGGGCAGCGCTTCCGTGCCGGACCGCGATCCGGCAGAGTGCCGCGCTCATGACGTGGGAGGCCCATCATGAACCTTCCGGGCGGCTGCCAGTGCGGCGTCGTGCGCTACGCGGTCGAGGTGCTCGACGGGGATCCGGCCGATTACTGCCATTGCGCCCAGTGCCGCAAGGCGACGGGCGCGCCGGTCGCGGCCTGGGTGCAGGTGCCGCCGGCGCGGTTTCGGGTGGTGCAGGGACGGGCGACGGAATTCGTGTCCTCGCCGATCGCGTCGCGCTGGTTCTGCGGCACCTGCGGCTCGCCGCTCTACATGACGGATCCCGGCCGCCGCTCGGTCGGCGTCCTGCTGGCCACGCTCGACACGCCGGAAGCGCTCGCACCCACGCAGCACGGCTGGGTGAGCGCGCGCATCCCGTGGTTCGACACGGCAGACGACCTGCCGCGCCATGCCGAGTCGCCGCCCTACGATCTCTGAGCCGCGAAGCACGCCGATGAAGAAAGCGGCAGGACTCGCGATCGGGCATCCGGCTAATGCCGCGCTGCTCGATTTCCTGCGGCCGCCCGAGTTCACGCCCGAGCTGGTGCGGCAGCGCCTGACCCGCGCCCGGCAAGGCCGGCCGCCCTCGGATGACGAACTCGCCGCATTGCGGGCGAAGATGCGGGCGGCACCCGTTCTGCCCGACGAGCCCAGCGCGCCGCTCCCCGCGG
This sequence comes from Allostellaceae bacterium, assembly GCA_035308865.1. Lineage (GTDB taxonomy): Bacteria > Pseudomonadota > Alphaproteobacteria > ATCC43930 > CGMCC-115725 > DATGFU01. The sequence goes on from DATGFU010000695.1 coordinate 17,801, forward strand.
ACATCCAGGATCTGATGGCCCTCGGCGGCCGCCTCGGGACGCATCCCGACCTGATCGAGCGCCTGTTCCTCCTCAACCGCGGGCTGGACGAGGATTGCCGCTGGTCGATCCATCGCCGGCTCGCCCTGGTGCATCCGCGGTCCGGCATCGCCTTCGCGTTCGCCTTCGGCACGATCGGCTACGCCCTCCGCCTGCCGCCGCCGGAACTGGCTTCTGCCGTCGCCGCGGGAGCCGGTCCGCTGCCAAAATCCGGCGATCCCGCGCACGACATCGCCGGGCTCGGGCCGGGCTGGGTCTACGGGATCTGGCATCATGATGAGCCGGGCTGGTGCCAAGCCGGATACGATGCCGCGGGCAGCCTCGCTTAGCCCGCCGTCAGGACCGCCGCGACATCGTCCAGCTGCGGCGTGCGGGCGCGCAGCCGGCGGTCTCGGTGGTCGAGGACGAGCTTCACGCCCAGGAGCCGGTTGGCGATGGAGATATCCGAAACCGCATCGGAACGCGGCGACGGGCGTTCCGGGAAAAGCCCGGCCAGCCGGCCGGGATCGAGCGGGAGCCGGCCCAGCGGCGCGAGCTCCATCTTGCGGAAATGACTCTGCGAGCAGGTGCCGGCACGCTGCAGGTACCAGAGCCGCGGCCCGGCGAGATTGGAGAGCACCGGCCTATCTGCAAAGGCGATAGCCGCGACCAGCGGCCGGTACCAGGCAAGATACTCGAAGACATGCCCGCACTCGACGACGAGGAAGACGCCCCAACCGTCCTGCCGCCAGGCCGGCCGCATCGCCTCCTTGCTCGGGAAATAGGGGTTGATGCAGTGACCATCGGACACCGGAAAGGCCAGCGTGTCGCCCGAGTGCATGAGCAGGGGCTGCGGCGCCTTCAGCACCGGGCGGGGCCTTCCCGGGGCCGGCGGCGCGGCGATCTTGGGGCGCAGCTCCTCCAGCATTTTCCGCCGCTTGGCGAGATCCTTCTCCGCCATGCCCAGCCGGCTCATCATCGCGAGATCGCTGCCGTCGTCGATCACGGCGAGCGCACGATCGCGCGCCTCGGGGCAGTCGATGCCGCGGCGGGCGAACTGGTCGGCGACGGTCAGCCAGAAGACGCAGTGATCCTCGTCGGCAGGATCATCGGCAGCCGTGGGCTCGCTCGCCCGCAGCAGCTCCAGCAGCCGGCCGGGCTCGAACGGCAGCCGCGCCACCGCGCCGACCGTGCTGCGCAGGTCCATCGCGAAATCGCTGGAATAGAGGCCGATACCCCAGGCGCCCATGGACCGGCCTCCCTCCTTGGCTTGGGTCTGAGTCTTTCACGCCGGTCGCGGCGCGGCAACGTCCGACACTTTCCGTGAACAGACGTTGACCCCTAGGGCTGTTTGGAACATATCATGAACGATGATGCCCCGCTATGCCGAACTGCAGGTGACGACCAACTTCACCTTCCTGGAAGGCGGGTCGCATCCGCATGAGCTGGTCGAGACGGCGAAGGCGCTCGGCCACCGGGCGATCGGCATCACTGACCGCAACACGCTGGCCGGGATCGTGCGGATGCATGTCGCGGCGAAAAAGGCCGGACTCCAACTGGTCATCGGCTGCCGGCTCGATTTCCGCGACCGGCCGAGCTTGCTGTGCTTTCCGACAGATAAGCTCGCTTACAGCCGTCTGTCGCAGCTGCTGACGCACGGTAAGAAGCATGCGCCCAAGGGAGAATGCCATCTCTTCGCGGCCGATCTCGCCGCCTATGCCGAGGACCAGATCCTGGCGCTGGTGCCGCCCGAGCGGCCGGAGGACGAGTTTCGGGCCTGGGCCAGGCGCGACGCCGCCGCGTTCGGCGACCGCTTCTACATTATCGCCCAGCACCGCTATCGCGGCGACGACCGGACGCGGATGGCGTGGCTTGCCGAGGTCGCGCAGGGCATCGGGGCGCCCCTGCTCGCGACCAACGACGTGCTCTATCACGCACCGGCGCGCCGGGCGTTGCAGGACGTCGTTTCCTGCATCCGGATGAAATGCACGATCGAGACGGCCGGCCGCCGCCTCGAAGCCAATGCCGAGCGATACTTGAAGCCGCCCGAAGAGATGGCGCGGCTGTTCCGCCGTCATGCGCAAGCGCTGGAATCGACGATCGCCATCGCCGAACGCTGCCTCTTCAGCCTGGATGAGCTGAAATACGAATATCCCGACGAGGTGCCGGAAGGATCGAGCCCGCAGACCGAGCTGGAACGCCGGGTCGCGGAGGCCGCCGCCGAACGCTATGGCGGCGCCGTGCCGCCCCGCATCGCCGGCACGATCGAACGCGAACTGGCCCTTATCGCCGACCGCAAATACGCCCCGTTCTTTCTCACCGTCCACGACATCGTCAAGTTCGCGAAAAGCAGGGAGATCCTCTGCCAGGGCCGCGGCTCGGCGGCCAATTCGGCGGTCTGCTACGTGCTCGGCATCACCGCGGTGGCGCCCGACAAATTCGATCTCCTGTTCGAGCGCTTCATCTCGACCGCGCGCAACGAGCCGCCCGATATCGATGTCGATTTCGCGCACGAGCGGCGCGAGGAGGTCATCCAGCACATCTACGAGCATTACGGGCGCGACCGCTGCGGCATCGCCGCCACCCTCATCCGCTACCGCATGCGTAGCGCCGTCCGCGAGGTCGGCAAGGTCATGGGGCTGTCCGTGGATTCCGTGGCGGCGCTGACCCGCCTGGTCTGGGGTTGGAGCATAGCAGCGCTCACCGAGGGGCAGATCGTCGAGGCCGGGCTCGATCCGAAGGATCCGTGCCTCGCCCGCACGCTCGAACTGGCGAACGAGTTGCAGGACTTCCCGCGCCATCTTTCGCAGCATGTCGGCGGCTTCGTGATCACGCGCGGGCCGCTCGCCGATCTCGTGCCGATCATGAACGCCGCCATGAAGGACCGCACGAACATCGAATGGGACAAGGACGATCTCGACGCGGTCGGCATGCTCAAGGTCGACGTGCTGGGCCTCGGCATGCTGACCTGCATCGACAAGGCGTTCCGGCTGGTCGAGCGGCATTACGGCGAGAAGCTCACGCTCTATTCGATCCCGCAGGACGAACCCGGCACCTACGAGATGATCCAGCGCGCCGACACGATCGGCGTGTTCCAGATCGAAAGCCGGGCGCAGATGACGATGCTGCCGCGGCTGAAGCCTGAGGAATTCTACGACCTCGTGATCGAGGTCGCGATCGTGCGGCCGGGACCGATCCAGGGCGACATGGTCCATCCCTATCTGCGCCGCCGCAACGGCCAGGAGACGGTCGAGTACCAGAAGCCCGAGCTCGAGAAGGTGCTGAAGAAAACGCTCGGCGTGCCGCTCTTTCAGGAACAGGCGATGCAGATCGCGATCGTCGCCGCCGGCTTCACGCCGGACGAGGCGGACGGGCTCCGGCGGGCGATGGCGACCTTCCGGAACAACGGCACGATTCATACTTTCCGCGAGCGGTTCCTCGAAGGCATGCGGCGGAACGGCTACACGGAGGATTTCGCCCGGCGCTGCTTCTCCCAGATCGAAGGCTTCGGCACTTACGGCTTCCCGGAAAGCCATGCCGTGAGCTTCGCGCTGCTGGCCTACGATTCCGCCTGGCTCAAATGGAAATATCCCGAGGTCTTCGCCTGCGCGCTCCTCAACAGCCTGCCGATGGGCTTCTACCAGCCGGCCCAGATCGTCCGCGACGCCATCGAGCACGGCGTCACGGTGCTGCCGGTCGACATCAACCATTCCGACTGGGACTGCACGCTGGAGGAAGGCTACGGAAACGAGCCCTCTCCCGCTCGCGGGGGAGGGTTGGGTGGGGGTACCGCCGCAGCCGCAGTGCCACGAGAATCCAAGAAGCAGCGGGCCTGGGGCGAACACCCCCACCCCGACCCTCCCCCGCAAGCGGGAGAGGGGGATTCACTCGCCCTCCGCCTAGGCTTCCGTCAGATCCAGGGCTTCGCCGAAGCCGATGCCGGAGAACTGGTCGAGCATCGCGGTCCCGGCTACCGCTCGCCGCAGGATCTTGCCCGGCGGAGCGGCCTGTCGCGCGAGGCGCTGTCGACGCTCGCCGCGGCCGATGCCTTCCGCTCGCTAGGGCTCGACCGGCGCGCCGCGCTCTGGGCGGTCAAGCCGCTGGGCGATGCATCGCTGCCGCTCTTCGACGTGACCGCGCGCGTCGAGCCGGCGGTCGACCTCCCCGAGATGCCGCTCGGCGAGCACGTGACCGAGGATTACGCGACGCTGGGCCTCAGCCTGAAGCGTCATCCGGTCGCCTTCCTGCGGGAAAGCCTGTCGGCGCGCGGCATCCGCCCTTGCGCCGATCTGCGCGATACGTCGGACGGGCAGCGCATCGAGGTGGCGGGGCTGGTGCTGGTACGGCAACGGCCGGGCACGGCCAGCGGCGTCATCTTCATGACGATGGAGGACGAGACCGGCATCGCCAATATCGTCATCTGGCGCGACATGTTTCGGCGCTTCCGCCGGATCGTGATGACCGGCCGCCTGATCGCCGCCGCCGGCCGCGTGCAAAAGGACGGGATGGAGGGCCGCGTCATCCATGTCGTCGCGGAACGCCTTACCGATCTCTCGGCCGAACTCGGCCGCCTCCACGCCCCTGTCAGCCGGGCGGACGCCGTCGTCCACCCCGGCCACGACCACCGGGAGCTCCAGCTCAGGTCGAGGGATTTCCATTGAAGGCTATGATTGCCGCCACCGGAAAGTGAAACATGGATAGGAACACGGAACCGGCCGCCAGCAAGCAACCGACTCTCAGCGAGCTTCTGGCCCGCTTCGATCCTACGAAACACCGTTATGGGTCGGAAGAGCGGTTCTGGGACGACGAGCCCCAGGGCCTTGAATGGCCGTATCAGGTCAATCCTCGAATACGGGTGAAGATGGCGGAATGCGCTTCGCTTTTCCGCCCCACGCGCCGGACCTGTAGGGCGGAAAAGCGGAGCGCATTCCGCCTCTTGCTGCCCCTCACGCCGTCGCGAACCGCGCCTTGGACCCCCGCTCGATGGCCGACGCGATCAACCGGTCGATTTCCAGGCGCTGGCGCAGCAGCTCGAGGATCCGCAGCTCCTCCTGAGTGGCCGCGCCGTCGGCCGCGACGACGTCGCAGGCCAGCACATAGGCGGTCTCGCGCAGCTTCGGCGGCAGCTCCTCCCGGATCGTGGCGAGACCCGATTCGAGCCCGTCCTCGCGGCCGAGCAGCTCGGTGATCTTGTCCAACGTCGGCCGCAGCAGGCTCCGGTCGTAGTCGCGGAACGCCGGCAGGTGGCCCACGATGTCGCCGATGATGGTGAACTCGGCATCGGTGATGTCGGCATCGGCCGCGGCCACCAGGATCATGGTGTCGATAAGGGCCGCGTGGTGGTCGGTCATGGTGCTTTCTCACTCTCGATCGGAAGCGGCTCGTATCGCAGCAGGCGAGTGGTTTCAAGCGCCTCCTGACGCTGCCCCAGGAATGCTCTCGTCTCGGCGATCGCCTCGGCGAGGCCAACGCGGCGCAACGCCACACCCTCCGGCAGGGCCGAGGCGAGCCGGCTCGGCATCGCCCGGTCGAGCAGCACGAACACGCCGGCATCATCGGCCCGCCGGATGAGGCGGCCGAAGGCCTGGCGGAGCTTCAGCCGGGTCAGGCGCTCGTCATAGGCGGCGCCGCCGAACGCCTTGCGGCGCGTCTTGTGAAGAATGCTCGGCCGCGGCCAGGGCACGCGGTCGAAGACGATGAGCCTGAGCGAGCGGCCCGGTACGTCGACGCCATCGCGCACCGCGTCGGTGCCGAGCAGGCAGGCATCCTCCTCGGCGCGGAAGATGTCGACGAGGGTCGAGACGTCGAGCCCGTCGACATGCTGGGCGAGCAGCGGCAACCCGGCCGCGTCGAGCGGCGCCGCCAGGCGTTGATGCACCGCGCGGAGCCGGGCGATCGCCGTGAACAGACCGAGCGCGCCGCCGCCGGCCGCCAGGAACAGCTCGCGATAGGCGGCCGCCACGTGATCAATCTCGTCGCGGCGAACGTCCGTGACGACGAAGGCGCGGGTCTGCGCCGCGTAATCGAAGGGCGACGGCACGCGGGCGCGGATGGCGGGGGCAGCCAGATGCACGGCCCCGGTCCGCCACTCGGCGGCCTGCCACGCCTCGGCGATTTCGGCGGAGCCGTCTGTCAGCGTCGCCGAGGTGACGGCAACGCCGTGCGCCGGCACGATCACGCTCGCGACGAAGGGCACGGTCGGATCGATCCAGTGCCGGTGCAGCCCGACATCGATCTCCTGGCCCTCGACGCGGGTGATCGAGAACCAGTCGACCATCGTATCCGGCGTGTCGCCTTGCAGGTCGCGCAGCATCGCCCGCCAGGCGGCGAGCGGCCGCAGCGCACGCCGGTCGAGGCTGCGGATCATCGCCTCGATGCGCAGCCGCTCCTCGCTCTCGAGCTCGGCGCTCTCCGCGTCGAGCTTCCGGTCGAGATAGGCGGTCAGCCGTTTCGCCGGCGCCTCGACCGCGGCGAGCGCCCGGTCGCCGGCCAGCGTCGCGTCGGCCACTTCCGCATCCAGCGGGTGCCGCTCGGTCTCGATGTCGTACTGCGCGTCGCGGCGCGGCGTGCGCGCCAGCACCTGCCCGCGCACCGCCGCGAGGAAGCGCTCGACCGGCCCGCGCGGCGCCTCGCCTGCCACGCGCTGCAGCCAGCCTTCGCCGGGCAACGCCGCCGCGGCCACCAGCACCGCCTGAAGATCGTCACGCGCCGTCTCCTCATCCTCGACCAGCCCCTCGATGCGCCGGCGCAGCCCGCGCGCCCGCCCCTGCCCGCCTTCGACGCCGAGCAGCCAGCGCCGCAGCTCCGCCGTGGCGAGGCCGGACAGGTGGATCGCGAAGGCGCTGTCGGCCGCCTCGAAGAGGTGATGGCCCTCGTCGAACACGTACCGGCTGGGCAGGAACCCGTCATCGAGCCCGCCCAGCGCCGCCTGGACCATGACCAGCGCGTGGTTCGCGATCACGATCTCCGCCCGGCGCGCCCGCCGCACGCTGCCCTCGATGAAACAGCGCGCGTAATGCGGGCAGGCGGAATAGATGCACTCGCCGCGACGGTCGGCGAGCCCCGTCGTGAGCGCCCGTCCCATCAGATCGGGCAGCCAGCCGGGGAAGTCGCCGCCGACCAGTGCGCCGTCCTTGGTTGCCATCGCCCAGCGCGCCAGCAGCGCCAGCGCCGTCCTGCCGCCCGGCCGCACCGAGGCGCGCGGGACCGCCTCCTCGAAGTTCAGGAGGCAGAGATAGTTCTCGCGGCCCTTGCGCAGCACGACGCGCTCGCGCTTCTCGGCCGGATCGGGGAAGCGGCGGTCGAGCTCGGCATCGATCTGGGCCTGCAGGTTGCGGGTGAAGGTCGAAATCCAGACCGGGGCGCCGTTGGCCTCGGCCCAGAGGGTGGCCGGCGCGAGATAGCCCAAGGTCTTGCCGACGCCGGTCCCAGCCTCGGCCAGCACCACGTTCGGCCGCGCCGGCGCCGGGCGGGGCGCGAAGGCCGGGGTGAGCGAGGACGCGTAATCGGCCTGCTGCGGCCTCGGCTCGGCCTCGCCCGGACGGCGCGACGCCGAGACCATCTCCGCCAGGCGCCGCCGCGCCGCCGCGGGCTCGACCGGCCGGTGGCCGGGCGGATCAGGCGGCGCCGCGTCCGACCATTCCGGCAGGTGCTGCCAGATGTCGAGGCCGCGGCTCGACGGCCGGCCGCCGGACGCGGGCTCGACGCCGAGCGCGGCCAGCACGCTGGCGGCCCAGGGCCAGCCATCCGCTTCCATCAGCCGCGCGAGGTCGGGCAGCTCGCGCTCGCTGCGCCGCGCCAGCGTGCCGAGAAGCGCGAAAGTCGCGTCGAGCAGCGCCATCGCCTGGTCCTCGAGCGCGTGCGGACGCCTTATCCCCAGCGCCGCGGCGAGGCCGCGCGGCGTCGGCAGGCAGAACCGCGCCGGCAGCACGAAGGCGAAGAGCTCCAGCAGGTCGTAGCAGGGAAAGTCGCGGCCACCGATCAGCCGCCGGGCGGACGGCGCGTGCACCAGGATGGGCGCGGCCGTGCGCAGCCGGGCGGCGATGGCGGGGAAGCCCTCGCTCGCGACCTCGCCGTCCGGCGCCAGCCAGACGCCCTGCCGGGCGCCCAGCACCAGAACCGGCACCTCGGGTGCGCTGATGATCGACCGGGACGGCAGCGGCGCGGGCATGGCCGCCAGACTACAGGCCGGCTCGGGACGGGCGGAGAAAATTCATTGCCTCCGGCCTACCCGGCGGTGCATGGGTTGCGGCGGGCGGCCGGGTTGGAGCTGCCGGTCGCGGATGGCCAAAGCGCCGGTGATCGGATCGTGTGGGAGGGCGCCGGAATCGGCATGACGCTGAAGGGACGCGGGATTGCCGGACCGATCTTCAGCCTGCTGCTGCTGGCCGGCGCCGTGTTCCTGCTCCACCGCTCGCTCGCCGACCTACGATGGGCCGACCTGTGGCACGCGCTCGGCGAGATGCCGCGCGAATCGATCGCGATCGCCATCGGGCTGACGGCGCTCAGCCATGTCGCGCTGTCGATCCACGACTATATCGGCGTCCGCTACATCCGCCGCCGCATCGCCTATCCGCGGGTGCTGCTGGCCGCCTTCACGGCCTATTCGATCAGCCATTCGCTGGGCTTCCCGGCCGTCACCGGCGGCACCGTGCGCTACCGCATGTATTCGCGGTGGAATCTGAGCGCGATCGAGATCGCCCAGATCATGGCCATGGCGGGCATCTGCATGTTTCTCGGCATGTTCGAGATCGGCGGCCTGGCGCTGCTGCTGGACGGCCATCGCGTGCAGGACTGGAGCGACCTGCCGAGCGCCGGCATCAACGCGCTCGGCGTCCTCTTCCTCGGCATCGTCGCCTTCTACTTCGCCATCGGCTTCTTTCGAACCGAGCCGCTGCAGCTCTGGGGCTTCCGCCTGGTCATCCCCAGCCCGCGATTCGCCGCCGTCCAGATCGCCATCAGCGGCTTCGACTGGCTGCTGGTCGCAGCCGTGCTCTACGTGCTGCTGCCGCCCAATCCGGTCTTCACCTTTCCGACCTTCCTCGGAGTCTTCGTCCTGGCCTATCTTTTGGCGACGCTGTCGAACGTGCCGGGCGGGCTCGGCGTGTTCGAGAGCATCATCGTGGTCAGCCTGCACCACACGGTGCCGACCGAGGCCATCGTCAGCTCGCTGCTGGTTTATCGCGCGGTCTACCACCTGCTGCCGCTGACGATCGGCGGCACGCTCTTCCTGATCCTCGAGGTGCGGCGGCAGCGCAACGCCGATCGCGATAGCGATCTCGGCGCCGCACACCATGTTGTTTCGCACAAACGCTGAGAGTAACGTCATAGTAGATGACGAACCTTGCAATCTTTCACATTTGTCGCCGCGAGGAATGGCTCGCGGCTGCTGAATCCGGGCTCTATCCCGGCTCCTCACAAGACCGCGCGGACGGGTTCATCCATTTCTCCACGGGATCGCAGATCGTCGAGAGCGCCCGCCGGCATCGAGCCGGGCAGGACGGGCTCGTGCTCGTTGCCGTCGACCCCGACGCGCTGGGTCCGGCGCTGCGCTGGGAGAAGTCGCGGAGCGGGCACCTCTTCCCGCACCTTCACGGCGATCTTCCGGTAGCGACCGCGCGCTGGGTGCGCGACCTGCCGCTCGGCCCGGACGGACTTCACCGCTTCCCCGCTCTGGACCAACAGGCACCTTCATGAGGCCCCTGGCATGAGCCTTCTGGCGAGCATCGCCCTCCCGCTCATCCGGAAGTTTCCGCCGGAACGCGCCCATCGCCTGACGATCGCCGCGTTGAAGGCCGGGCTGGCGCCGTTTCCGACGCCGGCCGACGACAAGATCCTGTCGACCCGGCTCTGGGGCCGCGATTTCCGCAACCCGTTCGGCCTCGCCGCCGGGTTCGACAAGAATGCGGAAGTGCCCAACGAGATGCTGCGCTGGGGCTTCGGCTTCGTCGAGATCGGCACGGTGACGCCGCGGCCGCAGCCGGGCAACCCGCCGCCGCGCGTCTTCCGCCTCGAGGAGGACCGGGCGGTGATCAATCGCCTCGGCTTCAACAGCGAGGGTCTGGACGCGGTGCGCCGGCGGCTGGTCCTGCGCCGCAAGAGCGGCATCATCGGCGCCAATGTCGGGATGAACCGCGATTCCTCGGACGCCGCCGCCGATTACACCCAGGGCATCGCCGCCCTCGGCGCCTATGCCGACTACCTCGTCATCAATATCTCGTCGCCCAACACGCCGGGCCTGCGCGACCTGCAGAGGCCGGAGAAGGCGCGCAGCCTGATCGAGGCCGCGATCGCGGCGCGCGCTGCACTGACGCCGCACCGGCCGCTGCTGATGGTCAAGATCGCGCCGGACCTGACGCCGTTCGAAGTGGCGGAGCTGGCCCAGGTGGCACTCGACACCGGCATCGACGGCATCATCGTCTCGAACACCACCGTGGCCCGGCCGGTCTCGCTCAAGAGCGAGCACAAGAATGAGGAAGGCGGTCTGAGCGGCCCGCCGCTCTTCGAGCCGTCGACGCGCCTTCTGGCCGAGATCTACCGGCTGACCTCGGCGCGGATCCCGCTGATCGGCGTCGGCGGGATCGCCACGGGGGAGGACGCCTATGCGAAGATCCGTGCCGGTGCTTCGCTGGTGCAGCTCTATACCGCGCTGATCTATGGTGGTCCCGACCGCATCGGCGGCATCAAGAAGGAGTTGGTCGCCTGCCTCCGGCGCGACGGCTACGAGGCGGTCGGCCAGGCCGTCGGTGTCGATACGCGGAGGTGACACATGGCCGAGGACGCGGACGACCTGCCGCGGAACCGCAAGGCGCCGCCGGTCAATCTCGGGCCGATGAGCATCGAGGAGCTCGAGACCTATATCGCCGGGCTCCAGGCGGAGATCGCCCGGGCGCGGGAGTCCATCGAGGAAAAGCGCCGGCACCGCAGCGGCGCCGACAGTCTGTTCAAGCGGTAGCACCCCCACCCAACCCTCCCCCGCAAGAGAGCGGGAGAGGGCTCGTTATCCCCTCTCCCGCGAGGCGGGGGAGGGACGGGGTAGGGGTCTATCCGACCTTAGGCGGCCTTCTGGTCGATGACCTTGGGCGCGACCTTCGTCGAAGCAGCGATCGCGATCTTCCGCGGCTTCAGCTGCTCCGGCACCTCGCGGACGAGGTCGACGCTGAGCAGGCCGTTCACGAGCTCGGCGCCGGTCACCTTGATGTGGTCGGCGAGCTGGTAGCGCCGCTCGAACGCCCGGCGGGCGATGCCGCGATGCAGGAAGTTCGAGGACTGCTCCTCTTCCTTGGCCTTGCCGGCGACGGTCAGCGTGTTCTCGTGCACCGTGATGTCCAGCTCGTCCTGGCCGAACCCCGCGACCGCCATGGTCACCCGGTAGGAGTCCTCACCGGTCTTCTCGATGTTGTAGGGGGGGTAGCCGTTGGCCGCGCCGTCGAGCTGGGTCGCGGTGTCCACCAGGCGAGCCAGGCGGTCGAAGCCGACGGTCGAACGGAAGAGCGGGCTGAGATCGTAGCGTGTCATGTCCATATCCTCATTCGAGCAACATGGTTGAAGGGGCACATCGCCGAGGGTGCCAAGCCGAAGCCCGAAGGCGCCCCGGTCGATGGATCGGATCCGATACCGGCATCCGACGGGTGGAGAGATGGGAAGCCTCAGCCGGGCTTCAAGGGGTACGGTCGCGCAGGCGTAGCCGCGCCGGCGGCGTCGCGACTCAGTACTTGTTGCCGATGCCCGAGAAGCGCTTGTTGAAGCGCGCGAGCTGGCCGCCCTGCTCGTTGAGCCGCTGCTGGCCGCCGGTCCAGGCCGGGTGCGACTTCGGATCGATGTCGAGCCGGAGCGTGTCGCCCGCCTTGCCGTAGGTGGAGCGCGTCTGGTAGCTCGAGCCGTCGGTCATGACGATCGTGATCTCGTGATAGTCGGGATGGATCTCGGGCTTCATCGCTACGGTTCCGGCGCTCGAAAGGCGGGGTTCATAGCAATGTCGGCCTTCTGGCGCAACCGCGAAATGAGCACGGCGAAATGAGCGGCGGTGATCTTCACCGCTTGTCGACCGCCATCCTCTCGCCGGGATTCACGCCCAGATGCGTCAGCAAGTCTTTGGGCATGGCGATCCGGCCTTTGGCGGCAATCGTGAGCGTGTTCACGGCACCGTGCCGAACCGCCGTAAACTCTGTTTAAGGTAAAATGACCTTAAGATCGGAAACCTGAACCGGCAAGGACGGCTGGCGCAATGGGCGAAACGCCGCCTTGCCCGTGCAACCGCCTCATGTCATCAGATTCGGCATGAGCGATCGCAGCGAATTCTCCATGAAGCGCCGGCGCGGCACCGGCCTCACCGGCCCCAGCGGCAACATCGTGTCGCTGCGGCTTCTGTGGCCGTTCTTCCGGCCGTACCGCATCCGAGCGATTCTGGCCTGGATCGCGCTGCTGCTGGCGGCGCTGCTGGTGCTGGGCGTCGGTCAGGGGGTCAAGGCGCTGGTCGATGACGGGCTCAAGGGCGGCGGGATGGCGCAGCTCAACCGCGCCTCGATAGAGATGTTCATCGTCATCGCCGCCTTCGCCGCCACGACGTGCGGCCGCTACTACCTCGTCTCCTGGCTGGGCGAGCGGGTCACGGCGGATATCCGCCGCGCCATCTTCGACCGGGTGATCGGGCTGTCGCCGGAGTTCTTCGAGACGGCGCGGACCGGCGAGCTGCTGTCCCGTCTCTCGGCCGACACCTCGGTGCTGCAGGCGGTCGTGACCTCGACCATCTCGCAATGGCTGCGCAACGCCGTGATGATGGTGGGCGCCGCCGGCTTCCTGTTCTGGACCAGCCCGCGGCTGGCCAGCTTCGTGGTCGCCATCGTGCCGGTGATGGTGGTGCCGATGGTGGCGTTCGGCCGTCGCGAGCGACGACTGTCACGGGCGGCGCAGGACCGCGTCGGCGAGGTCGGCGCCTATGCCGAGGAGACCATCAATTCGATCCGCACGGTCCAGGCCTTCAACCACCAGACCGTCGACCGCGAGAAATTCGCAGCCACGGTCGAGACCTCGGTGGAGACCACGCTGACCCGCGTGCGGTCGCGCTCGATCCTCATCCTGGTGATCATCCTCCTGGGGTTCGGCGCGATCACCGCCGGCATGTGGTATGGCGGCCGCGAGGTGCTGGAGGGCCGCATGACGGGCGGCGAGCTCTCCGCCTTCCTCTTCTACGCCGTGCTGATGTCGGCGAACGGCGCCGCCGTGGCCGAGCTATGGGGCGACATGAAGCGCGCCGCCGGCGCCGCCGAGCGGTTGGTCGAGATCCTGGCTGAGCGGCCGACCATCGTGGCGCCCGCCGTCCCGGCCCCCCTGCCGGTGCCGCCGCAGGGCCGGCTCGAATTCCAGGAGGTCGTGTTCAGCTACCCGGCCCGGCCCGACCGGTCGGCGCTGGCGGGCCTCAGCTTCTCGGTCGAGCCCGGCGAGACGGTGGCGCTGGTCGGCCCCTCGGGCGCCGGCAAGAGCACGGTCTTCCAGCTGGCGCTCCGCTTCTACGATCCGCAGAAGGGCCGAATCCTGCTCGACGGCGTCGACCTCCGCGACGCCGACCCCGTCGCCGTCCGCGCCCGGCTCGGCCTGGTGCCGCAGGAGCCGGTGATCTTCAGCGCCAATGCCTGGGACAATATCCGCTACGGGCGGCCGGACGCGACCGACGACGAGGTGCGGGCCGCCGCCGTCGCCGCGCACGCCACCGAGTTCCTCGACCGGCTGCCCGACGGGTTCGACACATTTCTGGGCGAGAAGGGCGTGCGGCTCTCGGGCGGCCAGCGCCAGCGCATTGCGATCGCCCGCGCCGTGCTGCGCAACCCGCCGATTCTGCTGCTCGACGAAGCCACCAGCTCGCTCGACGCCCATTCGGAGCGCGCCGTGCAGGAGGCCCTGGCCGAGCTGTCGGAAGGCCGGACCATGCTGGTCATCGCCCATCGCCTCGCCACGGTGCGCCGCGCCAACCGGATCATCGTGCTGGAGCGCGGCAAGGTGATCTCCACCGGCACGCACGAGGCGCTGGTCCGCCAAGGCGGCCTCTACGCCGAGCTGGCGTCGCTGCAGTTCGCCGATATCGCGGCGTGAGCAGGACGATGACGCGCAGCGCGCCGGTCACACACGTCGGCATGCTATAGTCAGCGTCAGAGGAGAGCCTGGACTGCAGTTGATTGCCGATTTGAGGCATCTTCGACAGAGATCATCCCAATTAATGTCTTGAGTCTTGGTGCTCTATGAACCCACTATTCCGCTTGCCCAGAACCGCATCTTAACATGGGTTCCCAACCCGAGCGAAGGGATACAGCCATTTTTGAAGAGGCGCGGCATGAACAAGCTCTTTTACGGCGATAATCTAGATATCATGAAAAATTAGATCCAGAAAGCGTGGATCTCGTTTACCTTGATCCGCCATTTAAGTCGAATGCGGACTACAACGTCCTCTTTAATGCGGAGGGGCTGAAGCCCGACGAAGCACAGATGATGGTTTTCAAAGATACTTGGTATTGGGAAGGCGAAGCTAATCAAGCATATACTGAGATTCAAGACTTGCCCAACCCTAATCTAGTGAATATCATAAACGCGCTGCACCAAGCTCTCGGAACGTCGCCGATGATGGCCTACTTGGCCATGATGGCGCTCCGCCTACACTACATAAGATCCCTAATGAAACCAAGCGCCGTGATGTATCTCCATTGTGATCCGACAGCCAGCCATTATCTCAAAGTGATACTGGACGCCATATTCGGCCCTCAAAGTTACCTAAATGAGATTATTTGGAGGCGCACGGGATCGCACAATAATTCTGGAAGATTTGGCCCTATTCACGATGTAATTCATTTCTATAGAAAGTCGGATAAATATAGGCATCGCCCCGTATTCAGACCTTACGCTAAGGGTCA
>DATGFU010000696.1:0-4529 GCA_035308865.1 Allostellaceae bacterium
CGGGTGAGCGTCACCGAGACCATGCCGCCCCAGGCGTGCTCGATCTCCACGCCGCGGAGCTGCGGAAAGGCGCGCTCCAGATAGGGCCGCACGAAGCCGGCGATGTCGGCGGGCGGGGCCGGGGTGTAGCGCTCGCCACCGCCGAAGAGCAGCCGCCCGTCGGCGGTGCGGCGGTAGTAGTCGACGACGAACTTGGTGTCCGACACCGCGCGGTCGTTGGGGATGAGCGCCGCCGCATCGGGCAGTTTCTCAGTCGCGACGATGTAGTTGGCGACCGGCATGATGTGACCGGCGAGGCCGGGATCGAGGTCGCCGAGGAAGGCGTCGCAGGCGAGCAGCCCGTAGGTGGCGCGCACCTCGCCCGACGCGGTCCGCACAGTCACGCCGCCCGGCCGGTGGTCGAGGGCGATGGCGGGCGAGTCCTCGTACAGCGCCGCGCCCGCCTTCCGGGCCGCCTCGGCGAGGCCCAGCGTGTAGTTGAGCGTGTGCATGTGGCCGCCGCGCCGGTCGATGAGCCCGCCGTGGTAGCGCTCCGAGGCGACCTCCGCCCTCACCGCCTCGCGGTCGAGCACGTCCATGTGCGGGTAGCCCATGACCGTGGCTTGGCACTCGGCCTCGGCTGCGAGTTCGGCCGGCTCGTGCGGCTTGATCGCGGCTTCGAGATGGCCGGTGCGCCTGAGATCGCACGCGATGCCGTGGCGGCCGACCAGGTCGACCACGAGGTCGCGGGCGGCGTCGGCAACGCCGAAAATGCGCTGCGCCCGCTCCCGCCCGTAGAGCCGGACCAGCTCCAGCGCCGATTTGCGCAGGCCCGGGATCATCTGCCCGCCGTTGCGGCCAGAGGCGCCCCAGCCGATCCGCCCGGCTTCCAGCAGCACCACCGAGTAGCCGCGCCCGGCTGCGAAGAGCGCCGCCGAAAGCCCGGTCGTGCCGCCGCCGATGACGACGAGATCGGCCGTGGCTGAGCTTTCCAGCTTCGGCGCGCGCGCAAACGGGTTGGCCGTCGCCTGGTAGTAGGAGCGCTCGATATTGAGGGCGCTGTTGAAGGCCGAAGGCATCGGCTGACCTCAGACCATTCCCTCTCCGCCCCCGGGGGCGGAGAGGGTCAGGGTGAGGTGGGGGAAGCTCAGGCGGTCGAGGCGGCCCCACCTCACCCCGACCCTCTCCCCCCCAAAGGGGCGGAGAGGGAGGTTCGGGCGGAGCGTCAAGCCCTCATACCTTCAGCAGCAGGTGGTCGCGCTCCCAGGAGCTGATGACGGCCTGGTAGGCGTCGAGCTCGTTGGCCTTGATCAGGCTGAACACGCGGAAGAACACATCGCCGAGCAGCGCGCGCACTTCGGTGCAGTTGGCGAAGCGGTCGAGCGCCTCCTCCAACGTGCGCGGCAAGGTGCGGGCGTGGCGATAGGCGTTGCCGACCACCATCGGGGCCGGCTTCCGCTTCTCCTTGAGGCCGACATAGCCGGCGATCAGCGAGGCGGCGATGGCGAGATAGGGGTTGGCGTCGGCGCCGGGCAGGCGGTTCTCGATGCGCCGGCTCTGGCGTTCGGAGATCGGCACGCGCAGCCCGCAGGAGCGGTTGTCGTAGCCCCATTGCAGGTTGATCGGCGCCGAGAAGCTCGGCCGCATGCGGCGGAACGAGTTCACGTTGGGCGCGAAGAGCGGCGTGATCTGCGGCAGGATCGTCTGCAGCCCGCCGATGAAGTGCTCGAACATCTCGCTGTTCGACCCATCGGCATTGGCGAAGAGATTGTCGCCCGTCTCGATGTCGACGATCGACTGGTGGAGATGCATGGCGCTGCCCGGCTGGTGCTGCATCGGCTTCGCCATGAAGGTCGCGTAGACGCCGTGGTTGAGCGCGACCAGCCGCACCAGGCGCTTGAAGATCAGCACCTGGTCGGCGAGGCGGAGCGGGTTGCCATGGTTGAAGTTGATCTCGAGCTGCGCGGCGCCGGCCTCGTGAATCAGCGTGTCGATATCGATCGCGGCCGTCTCGGCATAGGCGTAGATGTGCTCGATCAGGTCCTCGTACTCGGTGATGGCCTCCAACCCATAGGGTTGGGGGGCCGATTCCGAGCGGCCGGAGCGGCCGGCCGGCGGCACCAGCGGCAGGTCGGGATCGGTGTTGATCTGGGTGAGGTAGAACTCGATCTCGGGGGCGACGACCGGTCTCCAGCCCTCCGCTTCGTAGAGCGCCAGCACCCGCTTCAGGATGTAGCGCGGCGAGATCTCGAGCGGCGAGCCGTCGCTGTGCGAGGCGTCGGCGATCACGAAGGCGGTCGGCTGCTTGTAGCCGGGCGCCACGCAGATCGTGTCGAAATCCGGCTCCAGCACGACGTCGGGGTCGAGGATGACCAGCTCGTCGTTCTCGTCCTCGGGATAGACGCCGGTGACGGTCACGACATAGACGCTGCTCGGGATCCTGAGCGCCCGGTTGCGCTGGATCTCCAGGAACTTGCCGGCGGGCACGACCTTGCCGCGGATGATGCCGTTCATGTCGGGAACGAGGCACTCGACCTCGCCGATGCCGCGCTCGCGGATCCAGTTCTCGAAATTGCTGCTCATCATGCACCTGGTCGTTGCTTAGTGCTCGGTTCCTCCGTCATTGCGAGCGGAGCGAAGCAATCCAGGAGTTCGAGTCTCCGGCTCTGGATTGCTTCGCTCCGCTCGCAATGACGGGCGATGTCAATGTCCGATCGCCGCCTCAAACATCGTGCTCCATTCGTGCTCGTCGTCGGGCGAGAGTTCGACGAAGGGGTGGGTCTTGGCCAGCTCTTCCGGATCGGGATAGACGAGCGGGTTGTCGGCGAGCGCCGGATCGAGCTTGCGCACCAGTTCGCGCGTGCCGGCGACCACCGGGATGTACTGGATGGTCGCGGTGATCGGCGCGAAGATTTCCGGCTGATAGACGTAGTTCATCCAGGCCAGCGCCGCCTCGCGATGCTTCGCCTTGAGCGGGATGACCATGTCGTCCTCGGCCCGGAGGTAACCCTCCCTGGCCTTGGCGAAGCGGATGTTCGGGTTGTCCTTCTGCAGCTGGACGATGTCGCCCGACCACGCGAAGGCGGCCCAGATGTCGCCGCGCGCGAGTGCCGCGCCGTAATCGTTGCCGAAAAACTGGCGGACCTGGCCGCTGGCGACGGCGTCCTTGACCTTCTCGATCGCCGCCTCGGCGTCCTTGGTGGTCGCGGTGGTCGGGCTGATCCCCATGCCGAGCATGACCAGCGCGAGCGTGTCGCGCATCTCGGTCAGCATCGAGACATGGCCCTTGAGCTCGGGATCGAAGATGTCGGTGAGGCTGGTCAGCTCGCGCCCGGTCTTCTCGATGTTGTAGGCGAGGCCGGTCAGGATGGTCGCCCAGGGCAGGCTGTATTCGCGCTCGGGGTCGTAGCGCGCGTGGAAGAATTGCGGCTCGATGTTCTTCTTGTTCGGGACCTCCTCGGCGGTGAATTTCTCCACCCATTTCAGCCGGATGAGCCGCGAGACGAGGAAGTTGGTCGGCACGATGATGTCCCGGGCGGGATTGTGCCCGGTCATCAGCGAGCCGGCGATCTTGCCGAACAGCGAATCGTTGTCGTTGATGTCCTCGATGTATTTGACGTCGACGCCGAACTGCTTCTCGAAATTGGGGATCGTGTCCTTGTCGATGTAGTAGGGCCAGGTCGAGATGGTCAGCGGCCCGGCCAGTTCCGGGTCGGCGAAGGCGGAAGGCGGGACGCCCGACGCGGCCAGCGCGGCAATGCCGGCCTTGAGGACGCTGCGCCGCGATGGGTGTGCGACGCTGGAGCGTGTTGTCACCGCGAAAGCCCCCAAAAACCCCTCCCCCTGACCCCCTCCCGCAAGGGGAGGGGGAACGTAGCAGCGAGGCCCCCCCTTGCGGGAGGGGGTCAGGGGGAGGGGAAGGGTTCGCACCTCAGCCCTCCGCATCCGTTCCGCCGTCCGGGACGACCCAGGCGTGTACCGGCTCCCAGTGGACGTAGAGCGTGATGCCGGGCTCGACCGCGCCGAGATGGTGGTGCGGCGGCACGGTGACGACGATCGGCGTGCCGTCCTCGCGGGTCAGCGCATAGCGCACTGTCGGGCCCTGAAAATCGACCGAGCGAAGCGTCGCCGCCACGGCCGATATCCCGGTGCCCGGCGGCACCGGGCTCAGCGAGATCTGCTCCGGCCGCAATACCAGCAGGACGCGGTCGCCGCTCTTGGTCTCCGCCGGTGCCGCGGAGCGAACGCGGGCGCCGCCGATATCGAGCAGCGCCTCGCCCAGCCCGGTCTCCGCCACCGTCGCCTCCAGGAGGTTGGCATGACCGATGAAGCCGGCGACGAAGCGGGTCGTCGGCCGGCGATAGATCGTTTCCGGCGCGTCCAACTGCTCGATCCGGCCGGCGTTCATCACCGCGATCCGGGACGACATCGTGAGCGCCTCTTCCTGGTCGTGCGTGACGAAGACGAAGGTCGTGTCCACTTCGGCCTGGATGCGCTTCAGCTCCAGCTGCATGGCGCGGCGCAGCTTGACGTCGAGCGCGCTCAGCGGC